>JAZFSB010000116.1:0-2924 GCA_036445935.1 Alphaproteobacteria bacterium
CGCCCTCCCCCCCCCACCCCCCCCCCGCCGGGCCACCCCCCCGCGTAGGACGAGATGGGGGTGGGCGCGATAAACCAGACAGCAGTGGGCTTGACCCGCGTATGACGGAATTGGCGCCAACGCAAAAAGCCCGGGACTTGCTCCGGGCGCTTTCGTCTGGCTGAAGGAAGAGGTGGCCGGTGAATGCCGGCCGGGGTCGAGAGCCCTAGAAGCCCTCGATCTGGATACGCTTGCGTTCCAACTTGCGGGCACGGCGGATGGCTTCCGCCTTCTTGCGGACCCGCCGCTCGGACGGCTTCTCGTAATGACGATGACGCTTCATTTCGCGCCACACGCCTTCACGCTGCATCTTCTTCTTAAGCGCCTTCAGCGCACCATCGACATTATTGTCGCGAACAAAGACCTGCACGGTGCTGGTCACTCCTATCGGGTTGGCTCCGGCCGGCCCCATGGCCAGCGGCTGTCTTAGTAACAGAATAGCACGGCAATTGAAACTCCGTTAAGGCGATAGCGAAAAAACCCTGTTTTCAGGCCTCTCCGGGCACGCCGGCGGCCTTGAGCACCCGTTTTTGGCGGCGTTCCAGCGCCTTGGCGTCAAAATCGGCGATCAGCCCGTGGAACATATCGTGCCAGTTCACCTCGGCCGCCAGGTGGGTAAACACCGAACCCAGCCCGATCGCGGCCCGGTCCATCAGCAAAAATTCGCGCGGCGGGCGTACCCCGCCCAGCCTATGCAGCTCGCGATGCACCTTGGCGGCGACCGTGGCGCCGTATCGGGTGCCGCCATCGTCCTGGATGCGCCGCACCTTGTCTTCCAGCAGCGGCGCATAGACGAATTCGGCCCACATGTTGAGCACGTCGATCACTTCACCCGACAGGTTGGCAAAGCCCCAGCTTTCATAGGCATGGACGGCAAGATCGCGGTCATCGGTGGCGAGCGCGGTATAGAGGTCGATCACGCCTTGGACGAACCAGGGGGCGAACACCCGGATACAGCCGAAATCGAGCAGGTTGATGTCGCCGTCGGGCCGCACCGTGTAATTGCCGAGATGCGGGTCGCCGTGGATCACGCCGTATCGGTAGAACGGGATGTACCAGGCGTGGAACATGTTGCGGGCGACCTGGTTGCGCAACTCCTGCGGTGCGTCCTTGACGGTCAACAGGTTGGCGCCCTCTAACCAATCCATGGTCAGCAGCCGGCCGGTCGAAAGCTCGGGGCGCGGCGCGGGCACATGCACCCGCTTCTCGCCTTTCAGCATGGCGGCGTACAGCCGCATGTGGGCGGCCTCGCGAATGTAATCCAGCTCTTCGCGCAAACGGGCGGTAATCTCGGCATGGATTTCGCCGGGATCGACCGCCCGGTCGTAGCGCTTGTAGATGGCGAAGGCGATCTTGAGCTGGCGCAGATCGGCATCGACGGTCGATTGCATGTCGGGAAATTGCAGCTTCACCGCCAGATCATCGCCGTCGAGCGAGCGGGCGCGGTGGACCTGACCGAGTGACGCCGCGGCCGCCGCTTCGCGCTCGAACGACGCAAAGCGCGCCTGCCAGTCCGGCCCCAGCTCGATTGCCATGCGGCGGCGGACGAACAGCCAGCCCATCGACGGCGCGTTGGATTGCAGGTGGGCGAGTTCCTCGACATATTCCGGCGGCAGCATGTCGGGCACGGTCGACATGATCTGCGCCACTTTCATCAGCGGCCCCTTGAGCCCACCGAGCGCCGCGCGCAGTTCTTCGGCGTGGCGGGGCTTATCCAAGGCAAGACCGAGATAGCGCTGACCCGCGACCCGCGCCGCCAGCCCGCCGACCGCGCCGCCGACCCGGGCGTAGCGCCTGACCCGGCCTGTCAGCGTGCTTGGTTCGTCCGCCACGGCTCAGCCAATCTCTTCCAACTCGTCGATCAGCCCGGACACGACGTCGAGCCCGCGGGTCCAGAAGGCGGGGTCGGTCGCATCCAGCCCGAACGGCGCCAGCAACTCCTTGTGGCGCAGCGTGCCGCCGGCGCGCAGCATGTCGAGATAACGCTCGGCGAATCCGTCCGCCGCGTCCTGGTAGCGCGCATAGAGCGAATTTACCAGGCAGTCGCCAAAAGCATACGCATAGACATAGAACGGCGAATGGATGAAGTGCGGGATGTAGCACCAGTAGGTGCGGTATTCGTCGTGCAGGCGGATCGCCGGCCCCAGGCTTTCGCGCTGCACGTCCATCCAGATCTCGCAGATGCGGTCGGCCGGCAGCTCGCCGTCACGCCTTTCGTTGTGCACCCTGAGCTCGAATTCATAGAACGCGATCTGGCGCACCACCGTGTTCAGCATGTCCTCGACCTTGGAGGCCAGCATCGCCTTGCGCCGCGCCGGGGCGGTTTCGGCGGCCAGCAGGGCGCGGAAGGTCAGCATCTCGCCGAACACCGAAGCGGTCTCGGCCAGGGTCAACGGCGTGTCGCATTTCAGGTGGCCCTGGTCGGCGGCCAGCACCTGATGCACCCCGTGGCCAAGCTCATGCGCCAGCGCCATCACGTCGCGCTGCCGTCCCATATAGTTGAGCAGCAGATAGGGATGGGCCGAGGGCACGGTGGGGTGGGCGAAGGCGCCCGACGCCTTGCCGGGACGCGATGGCGCGTCGATCCAGTCATTGTCGAAGAACCGCGCGCCGACATCGGCCAGGGTAGGCGAAAAGGCGCGGTAGGCGTCGAGCACCACGTCGCGGGCGCGGTTCCACGGAATCAGCGCCGCACCGGCGTCGGGCAGCGGCGCATTGCGGTCCCAGTAATCCAGCGCCCGCTTGCCGAACCATTTCGCCTTGATCCGGTAATAGCGGTGCGCAAGGCGGGGATAGGCGTCCTGCACCGAGCGCGACAGCGCGTCAACGACCTCATCCTCGACATGGTTGGCCAGATTGCGCGACGATTGCGGACGGTCATGGCG
>JAZFSB010000117.1:0-2325 GCA_036445935.1 Alphaproteobacteria bacterium
TCGATCCCGCCGCGCAGGGCCACGGCATGGGGCGGCTTCTGATGGACGCCGTCATGGAGCGCGCCAGGGGGGCGCGCAGCGTGCGGCTTGGCACCGCCGCCTACAATTTCCAGGCGCTGCCGCTCTATGCCTCATTCGGTTTCGAGGTGAAGGAGCCTTTGCTGTCGATGGTCGGCAAGCCGGACGGCGCGGCGCCCGTTTCAGGATACGACGTCCGCCCCATGCAGGAGGCGGATTTTAGCGGCTGCGAGGCGTTGCACGAGCGCGTGCACGGATTTTCCCGGGCCAACGAATTGCGCGATCAGTTTGTCGCGGGCACCGTCATCGTCGCCCTGCGCGACGGGAAAGTCGTGGCCTACCTCGCGTCGCCCAAGGTGATGATCGAAAACCACGGTGTCGCCGAGACGACGGAAGCCATGGTGGCGATTCTTAGCGGCACGGCCGGGATTGTCGATGGCCCGATTGCTTTGCTCGTGCCGGTCCGGCAGGCGGCGCTGTTTCGCTGGTGCCTTCAATCGGGCTTTCGTCTGGTCAACGCGATGGTGCTGATGAGCGTGGGGGAATACCGCGAACCGCGCGGGGCCTATGTTCCGTCGATTATTTACTGAGCGATGAACGCGTGTCTCAGCCGCCCGTCCAGAGGGGCCGGCACCGGGTTGCGACCACTTGGTCATAGGTGACCGGACCGCTCAGTTGACCGACCGATTGCGCGAAGGCGTTGAGATGCTCGACCGCCGTCTCGGAAATCACCGGATCGTAGAACGGGGCATCGCGCTCGATGACGGCCGCGATTAGGGCGGCCGAGTCCGGCGGAAATTTTCGCGCGCCGACTTCGCGCGCCAGGGCGGGATCGGCGCGCAACGCCTGCTGTGCCTTGACGATGGCGCGGACGGCCGCGTCGACCTCGCCGGGTTCGCGCGCGATGAAATCGTCCGTCGTCGCCAGCCCGGCAAAGGTGGCGAAGCGGATATCGCCGGGGTCGTCGCCGCGCCGTACGTCGACGTGGATCTTGCCGACCCCGCTGGTGACCGCCGTCTCGGCGCCCATCGCGTTGGCCCAGAACCCGTCGATCTTACCTTCTGCAAGCGCCTCGGCCGCGAACACGCCGAACGACACATGCCGTTCCTTGGCGCCCGGCAGATCGAAGATTTTCAGATCGCGGTCCGGGTCCAGCCCGCCACGGCGCAACATCTGTTTGAAGGCGATATCCGGCCCTTCCGCGGCGGTAAAGCGCAGGCCCCGCAACGAATCGAAATCACCGCGTGGGGCGGCGAAATCGCTGCGCACGGTCAGCAGCCACGGCGTCCCCTGGGACAGGGCCACGCATAATTTGGCGCCGCCCCAGTCCTTGAATTCGGTGAGGACATCGAAGACCGAGCCGGCGATCATGGCGTCGGCGGCGCCGTCGCGCAGCGCCTTTGTCGACCCCATCGCCGAAACCAGCTCAATCCGCGCATCGAGCCCTTCGTCCTTGAAAAAGCCCAGCTCGTCGGCCGCCAGCGCCGGAAAGCAGGTGTTGCTCACGAGATCGACGGCGGCGATACGCATCATCAGGACATTTCCTATGTATTGAACGGGCTGGGGACTGCGGCGTGCGCCTTACGCGGCCTCCGCCTGGGCGCCGTTGATGCTCAGCCCGCCCTCGCCGGCCGTCACCGTCACCGTCTCGCCGTCGTGGATGGCGCCTTCCAGCAGCAGGGTGGCCAGCGGGTTCTGCAGATAGGACTGGATCGCCCGCTTGAGCGGCCTTGCGCCGAACACCGGGTCGTAGCCGGTCTCGGCCAGCCAGTCGCGCGCCGCCATATCGAGATCGAGCGTGATCTTGCGATCGGCCAGCATGCGGCGCAGCCGATCGAGCTGGATATCGACGATGTCGGCCATATGCTCGCGCGCGAGGTGGTGGAACAGCAGCACCTCATCGATCCGGTTCAGGAACTCGGGCCGGAACGCCGCGTGCACGACTTCCATCACCTGATCGCGCACCGCGTCTGAATCCTGGCCGTCGGGCTGTGCAGCCAGAATGTCGCTACCAAGGTTCGAGGTCATGATGATCAGCGTGTTGCGGAAATCGACCGTGCGGCCTTGGCCATCGGTCAGCCTCCCATCATCGAGCACCTGCAAGAGCACGTTGAACACGTCGGGGTGGGCCTTTTCGATCTCGTCGAACAGAACCACCTGATAGGGCCGGCGGCGCACGGCTTCGGTCAGCGCGCCACCTTCCTCATAGCCGACATAGCCGGGCGGCGCGCCGATCAGCCGCGCCACCGAATGCTTTTCCATGTATTCGGACATGTCGAGGCGCACCATCGCGCTATCGTCGTCGAA
>JAZFSB010000118.1:0-5972 GCA_036445935.1 Alphaproteobacteria bacterium
GATCTCGGCCTGAGCAATCTCGGCCTGAGCAATCTCGGCCTGAGCGATCTCCGCCTGAGCGATCTCCGCCTGAGCGACTTCCACCTGAGCGATTGTCTCAAGGGTCGATGGCACGCTCTCCGGCATCGCCACCGCAGGCTGCGCCAACAACGCGACCAAGGCGAACATGGCGACTACAGAGCCGACTACGCGCCTATATATGTCAAACGAATGAAACATTCTCTCACCTGCCAGCCGATAACCCCGCCAGCCTTTTTGTTGACCAACCCTGCATATGCTGTCCGGAAATTGTCCCCTATCCAGACCTGCGTAGTTTAGAGAATCTAGAGGATCAAAGCAATAGAATCGGTTAACCGATATCGTTAATTTTAAGTAAGGTCAATAACTTGGGACGGTTCCGCCCGCGGCGCGGCGGTGCTCTGCTTGCACCCAAGCCGATCACGGCTTAAATCTGGACCTCCTGAAGCGCTCTCTGGGAGTTCCGGTGTGTTCAAACCTTCCCGCCTCGTCTTATACCTGTTCGCGGTGCTGCTGTGCGGCGCGGGCGCTCCGGCGCAGAGCGCTGGCATGGATCGTGCCAGCGGCAAGCTGGCATTGCGTGTGGTCGATGACTTCCATGCAGTGCTGCTCGACGTGATGAAAAATGCCAAGGCGCTTGGCGTCAAGGGACGGTATGAACGGTTGGCGCCGGAAATTGCGCGGCGGTTCGATTCGCAGCTCATGATAGCGCTCGCCACCGGGCGTTATTGGCGCCGGGCCGCCCCGGCACAACGGCAAACCCTGGTTTCGGCCTTTCGGCGCCTGAGTACAGCGACCTATGCCGCCCGCTTCACCGGCTATTCAGGCCAGAAATTCGAGCTGTTGTCGGTCGAACCCGGACCGCGCAAAACATTGATCGTGCAAAGCCGGATCGTGGAACCCCGGATACAACCGGTTGCGTTAAATTATGTCCTGCGAAATTCAGCGACGGGCTGGCGTATCGTCGACGTACTGGTCAAAAGCGGCATCAGCGAGCTTGCCGTGCGCCGATCGGAATATCGCGCGATCCTCAAATCCGGCGGCATTCCCCGGCTGATAAGCTCTCTCAAAGCTAAGGCCACGCGGCTGCTCGGCCGTTAGCGCTTTTTCCGATCACGCAGCAGAGCGGAAATTCCAAAGCCGGCGACAATCCAGATGATCTCGCGCAGGCGGCGGGCCAGCGCCAACGCGATGCCCGCCGTGGGCGAACCGGTGATCGCCCCACAGACCAGCAGGAACACGCCTTCCTGGGCGCCAAGGCTCGCCGGAATGAAAAACGTGCCTGTGCGGATAAGCTGCGCCGATGCCTCAATGATCCAGGCCTCGGTCCAGCTCACCGGAAATCCCAGGAAATAGAGCGCGGCGTAAATCTCGGCGACACCCAGAAGCCAGTTGCCGAAGGCGAGCGCCAGTGCCCAGCCAAATCGCGCGTGACTTCTGGTGTAAAACGCGATGAATCGTTCCTCGACCTCGCCAATATGCTCAATCGCGTTCGCCAATCGCTGGCCGCTGGCCCAACGCGACAAAGCTGTCGCCAACGCCGATGACACGCGATAACGCTGAATCGCGAAGAAGGCCAGAACCGCCGCTACCAGCACGCCAAGACCAATTCCCGCCACAAGCCTGTAGGGACGATCGAGCGCGGGATGGAATTGCATTATCGCGAAACCGACAACCAAAAAGGCAATCAGCGCGATCATGTTGACCGTCTTGGCGAGAAACAGCGACGCCGTGCCTTCCCGGAAATCGATGCCGTGGCGGCGGTTCAGCAATATCGCCTTAATCGGCTCGCCACCCATGCCGCCTGCCGGCAACGTATTGTTGTACGCCTCGCCCACCATACGCACCAGAAACAGCCGCCAAGCCGACCCCACCGTCATCGCCAACGAGCTAAAGGTAAGCTGCCAGGACACGGTATCGCCGGAGAACGCCAGCAAATAAATTACCAGGACAACCCCGATTCCCCATTCCATACGGCCAACCAGATGCGCCGCCTCGACGAAATCGGTATTTGCGACGATCACGCCGAGCAGGGCGACACCCGCCAGCAGAAAACCAATTCGCAAATAGATCACGGCCGGTCCCCCCCGGTTCGCCCCAACCCCATCAGCGCCGGCAGCACAATAAGCGTGCAAGCAAGCGTCAGCGCGATGGCGATGGCCAGCAGAACGCCCATGCTCGCCGTCCCCGGATGGCCGGAAAGGGCGATGGAAGCGAACGAGCCTATTGTGGTCAGCGCGCTAAACATCACCGCGCGCGGCGTGCTGGTCGCGAACAATGCTTCAAGCCCGGTCCCGTCGCGCGCGCGCATCACCAGATGGATGGCGCTGGCGACGCCGAGACCGAAAAGCAGCGGCAGCACGATGATATTGGCGAAATTGAAGGCGAGCCCGAACGCCGCCGCCGTCGCCACCGTCAACAAGGCCGCCAGTAGAAGCGGCGCGAACACCAGCACGACATCGCCAAGCCGTCCCAGCAGCATCGCGACCAACAACCCGATCGCCAGCACCGAGATCACCGCCGCGACAATAAAAGCGCGTAGCACCGCATTGCCAGCTTCGACGATGATCACGGGCCCGCCGCTGGCGCGCGGGGCCGTGGCCCGGACCGCCTCGACGAAACGCCGCAGCGCCTCGGGATCGCGCAGATCGGCGGTCGGCTGAACCTCGATCCGCGCGGCGCCGTCGGGCGCGACATATCGTGCACGCAGCGTATCCGGCAGGTCTTTTGCCGAAACCGGCCCCGCTTCGAGCGCGAGACGCAGTGCCGCGAGCCGTCTTGGCAGGCTGCCGAGCAGGCGGTTTTCCAGGTCGGCCAGCGACGCATCGCCGCCCTTGAGCTGGGCAAGCGCGCGTGCCAACCGTGTCACGCCGGCGACCACGGCGGCATCCGCGCCCGGCCCCCGCCAGTCAGCCAGGAATTCCCGAAACGACGCATATGCCGCCCGCCGGGCCGAATCCCGCGGCGGCGGCAACCGCCGGGCCTGGAACGCAGGCAGCAGCAGGAAGGCGGCGGAATCGATGGCGGCAAGCTTGTCCGCCTGATCGCCGGGGATGAAGCGCGCAAGCGTGATCACTCGACGCACCTCGGGCAGGGCTTCCAGCCGTGCGGCAAGCCGCGCACCGGCGGCGGCGTCAGGCGCGAGGATTTCGATGGTGTAGGGCGCGCCGTCGGGGGAACTCCGCAGATCGGCGAGGGTGCTCACCGACTCGGTGCGCCGGTCCTTCAAGTTAAGCGGATCGAAATCGAAACGCGCCTGGGGCGTCATCGCCGCCGCCCCGATGCCAAGCAGCACAGCACCGCCAACGACCAGCCCCGGTCGCCGGGCAAACGGCGAGAGCGTGCGGCGGATCACGCCAGGCGCGCGAACACGGGACGCCGGCGGCATCACCGCGATCAGCGCCGGCAGCACGGTCAGGTTGGCGGCAAGGGCTATGAACATGCCCGCGCCGGCAATCAGCCCCAACTCGGCAAGCCCGACATAATCGGTCGGCAGAAAAGAAAAGAACGCTATGGCGGCAGCTAAGGCGCACAGGCCGAGCGCACCGCCGACGCTCGCGGCGGTCGCCCGCAACGCGTCGCGCACGCTGGCCCCGCCATCGATGGCTTCGCGCGCGCGAAGCGCGAAATGAATACCGAAATCGACGCTGAGCCCGATGAACAACACCGCGAAAGCAACCGAGATCAGGTTCAGCCGACCAACCGCGAGTGTCGCGAACCCCGCGGTCCATACCAGCCCCATCAGCAGCGTCAGCAGGGTCGCGCCCACCAGCCGCACCGAACGAAGTCCCCAGAACAACAGCCCGACGACCAGCGACAGCGACAGAACGCCAGCGAGCCCCATGCCCTCGATTACGCTGGCGAGTTCTTCTTCGGCCAGCGGGGCCGAGCCGGTAAGCCGCACCCGTATTCCCGGGCGGCTGACCGCCTCAAGCGTGCCGGCAAGGTCGCGAATTGCGTCGATCGCCTTGCTGGCCGGCTGCATCGAGCCGAAATCCAGCGCCGGCGACACCACGATCACCCGGCGCCTGTATTGGGCGTCAGGATCGACGGCGTCGAGGATAGCGCGCCAGGAGACCTGACCGGCCCGGCCGGTATTGGCGTCCTCGACCGCGCCGGCAAGGGTGTGAACCACCCGCGCGAAATCCGCCGCCGCCGGCGCCTCGGCACTGTTTTCCAACGCCAGGCGCAGCACCCCGAACAAGCCACGCAACGAAGGATCACGCCACAAGGCAGCCAGCAACGGCTGCGCCGCCGCCAGCCGGTCGACCAGCGCCGACAGCGCATCTGCATCGCGGTACAACAGCCCGTTGCGACGCAGAAATGGCTCGCCGCGCGGATCGAACACGGTGCGGAACAGGTTAGGGCGTTGGCGCAGCGCCGCGCCCAGCGCCAGCGCCGCATCCTCGGCCTGGTCCGCCGTCGGCGCGTCGATCACGATGACGATATTGTCGTCGAGCTGCGGAAAGGCACGGCTGATTCGGATCGCATCCTGGCGAAACGGCAGCTCGGCCGACAACATGTCGGTCGTACTCGTGCTGATGCCGAGCCGGGTCGCGGTCACCCAACCGGCCATGCCAGTCAGCAGAACGGCAAAGACAATCACCGCCCAGGCGGCGCGTGCGACGAACCCGACCCAGACGCCGAACGCCGCGCGCAACGAGGCAGCCGCGCGATCCATCATGCCGCCTTGACAGCGGCAGGTTGTCGCCCCAGCGTAACCGCGCCATGAAAATGATGCCCTGGGATCAACAAATCGCCCGCGTTCTGGTCCGACCGTTCGTCAACACGCCGGTATCGCCCAACCATTTCACCACGTTGTCGCTGATTTGCGGTGTCGGTGGGGCGCTGCTGTTGGCGACCGGCGATGCCGGCAACGCCAACTGGGGCGCCGGGCTGTTCATGCTGGCCCGGTTCCTCGATCATTTCGACGGCGAGCTGGCGCGCGCCGCCAATAAACGCTCGCGCTTCGGTTACTACTACGACTATGTCACCGGCGGGGTGTGCTATTCCGCCCTGTTCCTGTGCATGGGAATCGGCTTCGCGGGCGGGGGCCTGGGCGGCTGGTCGATCGGGCTCGGCATCGCCGGGGCCGTGGCGGCGATCGGATCGATGTTTCTCAATCTCGGCATAGATGAAAGCACGGTGTATGAGGGCGACAAGGACTCGGTCGGCTATCCCCGCCATGCCGGGTTCGAGCTCGAAGACGGCATCTACCTGCTGGGCCCGATCACCTGGGCGGGGTATCTGATGCCGTTTTTCGTGGCCGCCGGTATCGGCGCCGGACTTTATTGCCTGTGGTCCCTGGCATCGCTGGTGCGCGCGCGGGCTCATCGCGCCACCACCTGACCAGCCGGTCACGGCCGTGCCGCGCGGCGGCCGGCAAAGAGCAATCCGGCCAACACCAGACAGGCCAGCGGCGCGCCGATGGCGGCGGCGATCAGCAATTCCTGGGCAAGACCCAGCGCCATGCCGAGGGGCACCAGGAACAGCCCGTCATCCGGATCGAAGCCCCAGCGCCCGCCGAGATCGGACGATTTGCGTACCCCCGTCGCATCCAGCCTGATTACCAGCAGTTCGGACAGCGCCACCGCCAGCCCGGCGAGCAGGCCAAGCGGCACCGCCCACTCCGCCAGCGCGGAATCGCGCAGCCCCAGCCCGATACCGAGAAACACGGCGGCGTTGGCCGTGCCATCGGCGATCAGGTCATAGACATGGCCAAACCGGCTGGTCTTGCCCGTGAGCCGGGCCAACTCTCCATCGGCGCGGTCGAGGAACAGCGACAGCACCATGACCGCGGCGCCCGCCAGCACCCAGCCATCCCGGCCGGTGGCGAAACACGATCCCGCCGTCACACCGGTCACGATCCTGAGCGTGGTCAGATGGTTTGGTTCTTCTTTTGCCTGCTCAACCGGAAGAACTTCCTCATTCAGAGAAAAACGATTTCTGCCTAT
>JAZFSB010000119.1:0-3038 GCA_036445935.1 Alphaproteobacteria bacterium
GAACTGGCGGCGCGCGGCATCGCGTTCATGTACCCGCCGCCCGACAGCTATTACGAAGCGGTCGATGCAAGGCTGCCCGGCCATGGCGAAGATCTCGACCGGCTGCGGCGAAACGCCATCCTGATCGACGGCGCGCCGGGGAAAGAGGGCGGGCGGCTGTTGCAAATCTTCACCCGCACCGTGATCGGTCCGATTTTTTTCGAGATCATCCAGCGCAAAGGCGACGAGGGGTTCGGCGAGGGTAATTTCCAGGCGCTGTTCGAGGCCATGGAGCAGGATCAGATCCGGCGCGGCGATCTAAAGGCGTGACAGACCTATGGCAGGCAAAGCGCTGACCAGGGACGGGCGCCCCGACGACGATTTCGTTATCGGCCAGGACTGGGGTCGCTATACCGCCCAGGACCATGAAACGTGGCGCACCTTGTTCGACCGCCAGTCGGCGTTGTTGCCGGGCCGGGCGTGTGACGCCTGGCTCGACGGGCTGAAGGCACTCGGTCTTGGCGCCGACGGCATTCCCGATTTCGCGCGCGCGTCCGACATTCTCGACCGGGCGACGGGCTGGCGCATTGTCGCGGTGGCGGGATTGGTGCCGGACGACATCTTCTTCTGGCATCTCGCCAATGGACGCTTCCCGGTCACCAACTGGATCCGCGCGCCCGCCCAAATGGACTATCTTCAGGAACCGGACGTGTTCCACGATTTCTTCGGCCATGTGCCGATGCTGACCAACCCTGTCTTCGCCGATTACCTGCGCGCCTATGGCAGGGGCGGGCTGAAGGCGCTCGGGCTGGGCGCGCTTGGCTACTTGGCGCGGCTTTACTGGTACACGGTGGAATTCGGGTTGATCCGCTCAGACGACGGCTTGCGCATTTACGGCTCGGGCATCGTGTCGTCGCGCACCGAGACGGTCTGGTGCCTGGAAAACCCCGCGCCCAAGCGTTTCGCCTTCGATCTGCGGCGGATCATGCAGACCGACTACCGGATCGACGATCTGCAACAGATCTATTTTGTCATCGATGATTTCGAGCAGCTCTTCAAAGCTACCCGGCCCGACTTCACGCCCTATTACGAGAGGCTGAAACAGCTTCCCGACCTTACGCTTGAAACCGTGCTGCCCGACGACAAGCCGGTCCCGCCCAATCCAACGGCGTAACCCAGCGTACTGGCGGGGCGCACCGGCTTGCGTTAAGTCAGATATATGGCCAGCACTGAACATATTCGCGCGCCGACCGACGGCCCTTCGCGATGAACGTGTTGCTGGCATTACTGTGGTTGGCGTCGCTGGTGCGGATATTCTGGCCGCATCCCTATCTGCCCATGGCAGGCGGCGTGGTGCTGGCGCTTTATGTCGTACTCACGCTGCCCCGTGTGCGGCGCCAGATCCAGGCGCTGTGCGCGGCTTTGGGGCTGGCGGCGGTAACGTTGGCGATCCTGTTCGACAGCTGGGCCGCGCTATGGCATGGGATCGAGCGCGCGGTCATCTTCGCCGCCTTCTTAGGGACGCTGTCGCTGCTCCGCGCGACCGCCGACCGGCGTCCGGAAATCAAAAGCGCCCGCCAGCGCGTGGCAAAGCTGGGCGTGCACGAACGGGCCAGCGGGCTGATGGTCGGGGCCAATCTGCTGGGCGCCGTGCTGGTGGTCGGCGTAATGGCGATTTTCGCGCCGATCATCGGGCGCGCAGCCCCGTTCACGACTCGCATGGACGCCGCCCTGGCATCGCAGCGCGGCATGTGCCTGGCATCGTTCTGGTCCCCGTTCTGGGTCGGCATGTCGGTGTGCTACGTGCATTTGCCCGCCGTCCCGCTCTGGCAATTGATGGCGCTGGGGATCGGCATGAACGCGCTGGGGCTGGTGGTTGCCCAGTCGCTCTATGGCGGGGGCGTCGGGCCGGGCGGGCTGGCCCGCGCGCTCGGCGCGCTGGCGCCGGCGCTGGCGCCGGTCGGCGTGGCGGCTCTGGTGGTGGTCGGCATCAAGGCGGCGACACCGTTCTCGACTCTACAAAGCCTGATCCTGGGGGTGCCGGTGCTGTGTCTCGCCGCTCTTTCCGTGCAGGGGTTGCGCCCATTACGCGCCGCTCTGGTGCAAACCGGAAGCAACATGGGCGCGATGGGCAGCGAGATCGTGCTGCTGACCTTTTCCTTCGCGCTGGGCCTCGCGCTGCAAGGCGCGCTCGAGGCCGCCGGCGCGGGCGAGAAAATCATTGCCCTGGCGCCGCCGCCCTGGGCGGTGATCGCAACCGTGGTGGCGCTGATCGGCGTGCTGGCGCTTGCTGGAATCCACCAGGTGGTCACCGCGACACTGGCGCTGGTGCTGTTCGGCTCGCTGCCGTTCGGCGTGTCGCAGCTGGTGCTGATGGAAGCCGCCCTGGTCGGCTGGGGGTTCGCCTCGATGATCGGCCTGTCGGCGGTGTCGGTTGCCACGGCGGCCGCCATGTTCGGGGTGCCGCTGGAACGCGTCGCCTATGGCCCCAACATGCGGTTCACCGTCGTCTTCGGCGTAATCGCCGTCGCCGCCCTTGCCGGCGTTAATTTGTTGGTTTAGCCGGCACCGGCCCGCGTGGCGCTAACTTCCAACATCCGTGGTGCGTTTCTCGATCTCGAGCAAATGGTCGAGCCCGGTGGTGCGATGGGCTTCCTTCATCGCCTTGTTGGCGCCGCCCGCACCCAGCAGCGGATCGATCGTTCCCTCGGCGAGCGCGCGGTAGGATTGCTGGACCGCCTTGTACATGGCGGCAAAGGCGGACCCCGACGAGGCCGCCAGGCGAAACCCCAGCGCCGCCAGCTCGTCGGGCCGGGGCGCATCCCCGGTAAAGCCGTCCTCGGGCGCGAAGATCATCAGCGGCGGCGGCAGGGCCTCGCCGATGCGGCGCATGTCGTCGGCGTTGCGCGTGTGGATGAAGACCATGTCCGCGCCGGCCGCGCGATAGGTCTCGGCGCGCGTCAGCGCATCATCCAGCCCGTAAAGCCGGTTCGAATTGGTGCGCCCGACGATTACCAGGTTCGGGTCGGTGCGGGCCGCGACCGCTTCGCGGATCTTGT
>JAZFSB010000120.1:0-2143 GCA_036445935.1 Alphaproteobacteria bacterium
CACGACAGGGCCTCCCTCTATCTCGCTTGGCATGACTATAGGCCGCTCGCTCTTGCGCGATAAGAGAGAAATGCAAATCGGGTTGCCAAGCCCCCTGCCCCGGTGTCTGATCCCGCCCATGAATGGCACGGGCAAAAAACTTCTGATCTGCGACTGCGAGGGCACCATGAAGCTCGACGCGGCCGCGCTGGGCAGCGCCTGCGGGCAAGAGCTGCATATCCACCGCCAGCTCTGCCGGGCCGAACTGGACAGCGCGCGGGAAGCCGCCAAGGGGCCGGACGGTTGCACCATCTGCTGCACCCAGGAGGCGCCGCTGTTTGACGAGATAATGGGCAAAGCCGAAGGCACCACGCGCTACGTCAATATCCGCGAATGCGCCGGCTGGTCGGCCGAGGGCGAGCAGGCAACCGCCAAGATCGCCGCCCTGATCGCCGCGGCCCAGATCGACGCGCCGCCGACCCGCACCATACCGGTCCTCTCCGAAGGCCGGGTTCTGGTCTACGGGCACGGTGATACCGCGATCGAGGCCGCCAGCCGCCTTGTCGGGCGGCTCGACCCGACGCTGGTGCTGATCCCACCGGGGGATGCCTTGCCGCCGCCGGTGACACGGATGCCCATATTGTGCGGCCGGATCACCAACGTATCTGGCGCCGTCGGCCAGTTCACGGTCACGCTGCACGACCAGGCCAGCGCGCACCCGTCATCATCGACGGCGCTCGGCTTCGGTACCGCGCGCGACGGGGTGACGCTCGACTGCGACATTATCCTTGATCTCAGCGGCGGCGCGGCGCTGCTTTCCGGCGACGATCTTCGCGACGGTTATCTGCGCCCAGACCCCGGCAACCCGGCGGCGGTGGCTGGCGCGCTATTGGACGCCACCGACCTGGTGGGCGAGTTCGAGAAGCCCATCCATGTCGACCTTGACGACTCTCTCTGTGCCCATTCGCGAAACGCGGTCACCGGCTGCACGCGCTGTCTCGACCAGTGCCCCGCTTCCGCCATCACGCCCGCCGGCGATCACGTCGCGATCGATCCGCTGATCTGCGCCGGCTGTGGATCGTGCGCCAGCGTGTGCCCGACGGGGGCGATAAGCTATGCCGTGCCGCCGACCACGGTGCTGGCGCAACGACTGCGCACCTTATTGCGCCAGTTTGTCGATGCGGGCGGCGAAGCGCCCGTCATCCTGTTGCACGACGCCAAAGAAGGCGAACAGGCGATCAGCCTGGCCAGCCGGTTCGCGCGCGGCCTGCCGGCGCGCGTGTTGCCGGTCGCGGTAAACGAGGTCACGCAGCTAGGCTTCGACATCCTTGCCGCCGCCGTCGCCTGGGGTGCGGAACAAATTCTTATCCTGGCCGGCCCCGCGCCCGCCGAACGGCGCGACGGATTGGCCGGACAGGTCGCCTATGTCGACGCCCTGCTCGACGGGCTGGGATATGGCGCGGGCCGCATCGCGATCGTTGAGCAGCGCGACCCCGAAGCCCTGTCGGACCTGCTCTATGAATTGACGCCATTGGACGCGATGCCGGCCGCCAGCTTCCTTCCGGTCGCGGGCCGACGTGCGCTTTCGCAGATGGCGCTTTCACACCTGCATGAAAACGCACCCAACAAGGTCGATGCGGTGGCGATGCCCGACGGCGCGCCGTTCGGCGCCGTAACCATCGACACCGACGGCTGCACATTGTGCCTCGCCTGCGTCGGCGCGTGCCCGACCGATGCGCTGACCGACAACCCGGACGCGCCCATGCTGAGCTTCACCGAACAGGCCTGCATCCAGTGCGGACTGTGCCGCGCGACCTGTCCGGAAAAAGTGATCACGCTGACGCCGCGCATCAGTTTCGATGCGGCCGCGCGCACACCCGCCCTGCTCAAGGAAGAAGAACCGTTCGAATGCGTTTCCTGCGGCAAGCCGTTCGGCGCGAAGTCTTCGGTCGAGCGCACCCTCGAACGGCTCGTCGGCCACCCGATGTTTGCCGGCAACGACGCCGCGATCCAGCGTCTGCGCATGTGCGAGGAATGCCGCGTCATCGCCCATTTCACCGATGAGCAGCCGATGACCGGCGGCGCCGTGCCCCGCACCCGCACCACCGACGACTACCTCAACAATCCGGACGCCGACGAAGACGACTGAGTCCGTCCCGTCCCC
>JAZFSB010000121.1:0-9942 GCA_036445935.1 Alphaproteobacteria bacterium
GCCACATCGAAGCCGGCCCGCGTGCCGTCGCGATCCATAGAGGTCAGCAGGATTTCGCCGGCGCCGAGCGCCGCCATGCGCGCCGCCCATTCGACCGCGTCGAGCCCGGTCGGGTTGCGCCCGCCATGGGTGAAGATTTCCCACTTGTCCGGGCCGGTCGCCTTGGCGTCGATCGCCACCACGATGCATTGCGCGCCGAATTTTTCCGATGCCGCGCGCACGAAGTCCGGCTCAAACACGGCGGCCGTGTTGATCGACACCTTATCGGCGCCGGCCAGCAGCAATTTGCGAATATCGTCCACCGCGCGCACCCCGCCGCCCACCGTCAGCGGCATGAAGCATTGCTCGGCGGTGCGCGCGACCACGTCGAACAAGGTGTCGCGATTTTCGTGACTGGCGGTGATATCGAGAAAACACAGCTCATCGGCCCCGGCGGCGTCATAGAGCCGGGCCTGTTCGACCGGGTCGCCGGCATCGATGAGATCGACGAAATTGACGCCCTTCACGGTGCGCCCGTCCTCGACGTCGAGACAGGGGATGACCCGCATCTTGAGCATGATCAGCCGCCCAGCACGGCGAGCGCTTCGTTTGGGTCGAGGCGCCCGTCATAGAGCGCGCGGCCGCAGATCACGCCTTCGATACCGACGCCCTCGTGGCGCTTGAGTTCCTCGAGGTCGGCCAACGACGACACCCCGCCGGACGCGATCACCGGTGTGGTGAGCGCGAAGGCGAGGTCGACCGTTTCCTCTACATTGACGCCCGCCATCGCGCCATCGCGGTTGATGTCGGTGTAGAGAATGGCCGCCACCCCTCTATCTTCGAAACGCAGCGCGAGATCAAGCGCGCGCACGCCGGAATCGCGCGTCCAGCCCTCGACCGAGACCATCCCACCGCGCGAATCGAGCGCGATCACGATGCGGCCCGGAAAGTCGCGGCAGGCGGCAAAAACAAATTCGGGGTCTTCCAGCGCCGCCGTTCCCAGGATCACGCGCTCAACCCCGGCCTCGAGCCAGTATTCCCGCCGCGCCCGGTCGCGGATGCCGCCACCAAGCTGAACCGGGATATCGATCCCCGCGATCACCGACGACACCACGTCGGCATTGACCGGCTGGCCTTCGATCGCGCCATTGAGATCAACCATATGCAGCCATTGGAACCCGGCCTGCTGGAAGTCGCCCGCCTGCTGTACCGGATCGGCGTTGAAGATGGTCGCCTTGTCCATGTCGCCGCGCAACAACCGGACGCAGACGCCATCCTTCAGGTCGATGGCGGGATACAGGATCATTTGAGGGTTTCCTTGCGTTGGGCCCGCTTGCGACGACGCGGGCGCAGCGCCTTGGTGTAATAACGACCGGCGACCAGCTTGCCGTCGACCGTGGCGTAATTCGGGTTGGTGCCCCAGCATTCGTAATCGAGCGATTCATAAAGCCGGATCGCCGCCTGCTGGGATTCGCGCACATCGAGATTGATGAAATCCATCTGGAGATCGTGCGCCGCTTTTTCGCAGGCCAGGGTGAGCTGCCGCGCCATGCCGTGCCCACGCGCCCAGGGAGCGACGAAATTGATGGTGATGGTGGCGATCTGGCTTTGTGCCTCATTGTTGCGCGGCGGGCGGACGAGCTGGGCCGAGCCGCCAATGCGCCCGTCCAACCGGCCGACGAACAGGGTGCGCTCGGGGATCAACATCACGCCACGCCAATAGCGGTCCATCACCTCGCGCGGCGGCGGCAACAGCCAGCCAAATCCGCCACCGTCGAGGATCGCGGTCTCGGCCGCGTCGGACAGATCCGACAGGTCCGCCGGACCGAGTTCCTCGGTCCGCTCCACGGTCACGACCGGTGTTTTATCCTGATCCGCCATCACGGCCTCCAGCCCAGAAAGTTGCGCAGCAGGGCAAGCCCAACCGCCTGGCTCTTTTCGGGGTGGAACTGCGTGCCGATCATGTTGTCGCGCCCAACCACGGCGGCCACCGCGCCGCCGTAATCGACGCTCGCCAGCACATGGCCCGGATCGTCACAACGGATCGCGTAGCCGTGCACGAAATAGCCATGCGCGCCGTTGCCCAGCCCCGCCAGTACGGGATGCGGTGCAGTGGTATTGGCGATTTCGAGCTCGTTCCATCCCATATGGGGAATCTTGAGTGCCGGGTCCGCCGGCGCAAGGGGGGCAACCTCGCCGGCTATCCATCCCAGCCCGGGTCGGCTTCCGTGTTCGATGCCATGATCGGCCATGAGCTGCATGCCGACGCAAATGCCAAGGAAGGGCAGGCCCCTTCGCAGCACCGCGTCGTCCAGCGCATCCCGCATGCCGGACAGCGCCGACAGACCCGCCATACAGTCACCGAAGGCGCCGACGCCCGGCAGCACGACGCGCTCGGCCGCGGCCACGCGATCGGCATCACCGGTAACAACGACCGGAAGATCGAGGCCCAACTCCGCCACCGCGCGTTCCAGCGCCTTGGCCGCCGAGCGCAGATTGCCCGACCCGTAATCGATGACGGCAACCGTCATGCCACGCGCGCCCCCGGATGCAGGTCCGACCAGCGCCTGAGGGCGGCATCAATGCCGTTCGCCGCCACCAGCCCCTCGAAGGTAGCGCCCTGCCGGACCAGCCCGGAGCGCCGCCAATCATGCGCGCCGCAGCCAATGAGAAAGGCGATGCCGAAGGCGGCGGCGGCGCGAGTCACATCACCAACCCCGGCAAATTCCAGCGCGACGCCGAGGGCGACTTCGGCCGCGAACAATGCCAGCGCCACCAGCCAAAGCCCGTGCCACAGCGCCCAGAACCCGGTGAACAGGAAGGCGGCCCAGGAAAACCCTTCCCTGATCAGGATTGGCTCATCGCCGGCGACCGGGCCGGGGGAGCGGTATACGGTATAGACGCGCATCGGATGCCAGCGGTTTCAGGCGCCGAGAACGCCCTTGGTCGAAGGGATCGCCCCTTCCGCCCGGGCGTCGATGGTCACCGCGCAGCGCAGCGCGCGGGCCAGCGCCTTGTAGCAGGATTCGACGATATGGTGATTATTCTCGCCATAGAGCGTTTCGACATGCAGCGTGATGCCGGCCGCCTGGGCGAAGGCCTGGAACCATTCCTTGAACAACTCGGTATCCATTTCACCCAGCTTCGGCCGCGAAAATGACACCTTCCAAATCAGATAGGGCCGGGCCGAAATGTCGAGGGCGACGCGCGTCAGTGTCTCGTCCATCGGGGCAAAGGCCGAGCCGTACCGCGTGATGCCGCGCCGTTCGCCGAGGGCTTCGGCGACCGCCTCACCGATGGCGATGCCGCTATCCTCGGTGGTGTGGTGGAAATCGATGTGCAGGTCGCCCGTCGCGCGCACGCTGAGATCCATCAGGCTGTGGCGCGAAAGCTGCTCCAGCATGTGATCGAGAAACCCGATCCCGGTCGAGATCTCATAGCTCCCGGTGCCGTCGAGATTGACGGCCACCTCGATCGAGGTTTCCTTGGTCTGTCGCGTTACCGATGCCTTGCGCATGGCGCGCCCTTTCTGGTGTCGCGCGACGTTTTAGCAGGACGGAGCGAAAACCGCCAGTATTCCGCGCAGGGGCACCCCGCGCGCGATCCACCCTTGACCGAAGCCCCTCATGGACCACATGTTTGGGGCCGATTGATAAGATTTTTCCCGGCGGCGAACATGGAACATAAAGACTGGCACGGAACCACCATCCTTTCGGTGCGCAAGGGCAAGCGCGTGGTCATCGCCGGCGACGGCCAGGTGACGCTGGGGGCGACCGTGATCAAGGCCAATGCGCGCAAGGTGCGGCCACTCGGCGACGGCAAGGTGATTGCCGGCTTCGCGGGGGCCACGGCGGACGCCTTCACCCTGTTTGAGCGGCTGGAAGCAAAGCTTGAACAATATCCCGGCCAGCTCACCCGGGCCTGCGTCGAGCTTGCCAAGGACTGGCGCATGGACCGCTATCTGCGCCGGCTGGAAGCAATGATGGCGGTCGCCGACGCCGACGTATCGCTGGTGCTGACCGGCACCGGCGACGTGCTGGAACCGGAAGCCGGGCTGATCGGCATCGGTTCGGGCGGCAACTACGCGCTGGCCGCGGCGCGCGCGCTGATTGAAATTGATGGGATGGACGCCGAAACCATCGCGCGCCGGGCCATGGATGTCGCCGCCGGCATCTGCGTCTATACCAACACCAACGTGACCGTCGAAAGTCTGGAAGCCCGTGACTAGTTTCAGCCCCCGTGAGATCGTTTCCGAGCTCGACCGCTTCATCGTCGGGCAGAATGACGCCAAGCGCGCCGTCGCCATCGCGCTGCGCAACCGCTGGCGGCGTCAGCAGCTGGGCGACGACCTGCGCGAAGAGGTGCAGCCAAAGAACATCCTGATGATTGGCCCGACCGGCGTCGGCAAGACCGAGATCGCGCGCCGCCTGGCGCGGCTTGCCCAGGCACCGTTCATCAAGGTCGAGGCCACCAAATTCACCGAGGTCGGCTATGTGGGCCGCGATGTCGAGCAGATCGTGCGCGACCTGATCGAGGTTTCGATACACGACACCCGCGAACGCCTGCGTAAGAACGTGACCGCCAAGGCCGAACTGGCCGCCGAGGACCGGGTGATCGATGCGCTGGTCGGCGATTCCGCGAGCGAGGAGACACGCCAACGGTTCCGCAAAATGCTGCGCGAAGGCCAGCTCGACGACAAGGAGATCGAGCTTGAGGTCGCCGATTCCGGTGGCGGCATGCCATCGTTCGATATTCCCGGCATGCCCGGCGCCCAGATGGGGATGATCAATCTCAACGACATGCTGGGCAAGATGGTCGGCGGGCGCACCAAGTCGCGGCGCCTGACGGTCGCGGAATCGCATGATCTGCTGGTCGCCGAGGAAAGCGACAAGCTGCTGGACGAAGACGTGGTGACGCGCGAGGCGATCAATACGGTCGAGCAGAATGGCATCGTGTTCATCGATGAAGTCGACAAGATTTGCGCCCGCCAGGACCGCGGCGGCGCCGATGTCAGCCGCGAGGGGGTACAGCGCGACCTGCTGCCGCTGATAGAGGGCACCACGGTGGCCACCAAGTACGGGCCGATCAAGACCGACCACGTATTATTCATCGCGTCGGGTGCGTTCCATCTTTCAAAGCCGTCCGACCTGCTGCCCGAATTGCAGGGCAGGCTGCCGATCCGGGTCGAGCTCAAGGCGCTCACCGTGGAAGATCTCAAGGCCATCCTGATCGAGCCAGAAGCCAGCCTGATCCGCCAGTACATTGCCCTGATGGGGACCGAGGAAGTAACGCTGGAATTCACCGACGAGGCCGTCGGCGAAATCGCCGCGGTCGCCGCCCAGGTCAACAGTTCGGTCGAAAATATCGGCGCGCGGCGGCTGCAAACGGTGCTGGAACGGCTGCTCGACGATATCAGCTTCACCGCCGCCGATCGTGGCGGGGAAACCATCGTGATCGACGCGGCCATGGTCCGCGATACGGTATCGGATCTTGCAAAAAACGCGGACCTGAGCAAATTCATCCTGTGATTTAAGAGCGGGCCATGGTTCAGAAAATTCTTATCGCCGGCGCCGGTATCGGGGGCCTGTCGGCGGCGTCATGCCTGATGAAGGCGGGCTTCGATGTTGAGATTTACGAACAGGCGCCCGAGCTGAGCGAAATTGGCGCGGGGATCCAGCTCAGCGCCAACGCAATGCACGTGCTCAATTATCTTGGGATGGGCGAGGCGATCGGAGCCGTGTCGGTGCGCCCCGGCGCCTATGTCTTTAGGGCCTTCGACACCGGTGAGGTCATCCAGCGTTTCGCCCTGTCGGACGAGCATGAGAAGCTGCACGGCGCGCCCTACAATCAGCTTCACCGGGCCGACCTGCATAATCTGCTTGCGGCCACGGCGCGCGAGCTCAAACCCGACCTGGTTCATCTCAACCATCGGGCGGTCGGGTTCGAGGAAGACGATGAAGGCGTCCGGCTGGACTTCGCCGACGGGACGAGCGCCAAGGGCGACCTGTTGATTGGCGCGGACGGGCTGAAATCGGTGGTGCGCGTGCCGATCGCCGGCGAAATCCCGGCCAGCTATACCGGCGACGGCGCCTGGCGGGTGACGGTGCCCACGGAACGGCTGCCCGAGAACTTCCTGGGCCAGGTCATGTCGGTCTTCATGGGGCCGGGGCGGCACGTCGTGTGCTACTACCTGCGGGACGGCGCGCTATTGAACTTCGTCGGCATCGTGGAAACCGACGACGTGTCCGAGGAATCCTGGACCGCCCGATTCCCCTGGGAGAAATTCAAGGCCGATTTCACGGGCTGGCACGACGACATTCAAACCGTGATCGATACCGCGGACAAGGATCAGTGCTTTCGCTGGTCGCTGCATTACCGGCCGGCGATCCGTAACTGGAGCCTCGGCCGCACCACCATCCTGGGCGATGCCGCGCACCCGACACTGCCCTATCTGGCGCAAGGCGCCGCGATGGCGATCGAGGACGGCGCGGTGCTGACTCGTGCGCTGCAACGCGAAAGCGACCCGGTCGAAGCCTTGCAGCTTTATCAGCGCAACCGCGTGGATCGTACGTCGCGCATTGTCGAACAATCGACCCAGAACCGTAACCTGTTTCACATGCGCAGCATGGACGAAATCCGGGCGGCCTTCGCCGCGCGCGACGAAGGCACCGACCGCAATAGCTGGCTCTATTCCTACAACCCATTGACGGTGAAGTTGGTTTAGGAGAGGGGAGAGGGCCGGTGCGATTCCGCGTGAGCGGAATTCATTTAACCCAGGTAGCGCGCGCCGATCCGGTAGCCGGGCGTCCGGCCGTCCTTGTGATAAGAGGCATGCTGGACGGTGCGATTGTCGATCACGGCGATTTCTCCGATGCCGTCAGGTGCGTTCCAAGGTTGATCGAGCACGATGTCCCCAAACAACGCCGCCATGTCGGCGTCGTGGAACAGGTCGTAGCTGGCGCGCACACCGCGTTCGGCGCCTGGGTCGCAAGCGCCCGCGCGCACCATTTCCAGCCAGGCGACGATATTGGCGATGAACAGGGTCGAGGTCGCGCGCGGGCCGCGCTGTTCGGCATCGAAAGGATCGCGGGTAAAGCATGAATACTGGTTTGGCATCCCTGGTCCGCGATCGACGTGAAACCGGAGATGCGGAAAGATATTGCGGTGGAATCGTTCGCGCACGCCCCCGTCGATATAGGCATTGCGAAAAATAACAGGACCGAAACTATCCACCAGCGCACGCACCGAACAATTCAGGGCCATGTCATCGACATGAATAGGCAGTTCGGCGGGCTCGGCAAAGTGCAGAACAAGTCCGAACCGCGCCAGCCCGAAGGGGATGTCCGCATCGGCGCAGGCTTTCGCCAGACCCCGCGGCGCGATGGCCCGGTAATGATGCTCGATGCGCTGGTCATAATTCGGAATGGCGATACGGGCGGTAAAAGACGCGCTGGCAATCGCGCCCCGGATTTCGGCTGTCGGATCGCGTTTTAACGGCTCAAACTCGGCAATATCGAACTCGGACGAAAAATACTTCTCAGCTACTGCGTTCAAGAACTTTACCTGCTTCACGTTGGAGGGTGCGGCCTTCTTCATTCATCATCTTGTTGAGCGCGCGGGCGATCACGCCGGCGTCCTTTTGCAGGGCCGGCAGCGACAATTTCTCGTCCCCTGCCCGTGACGGCTCCAGCGCGAATGTCGTTTCGGGATTGTCGGCATCGGAAAACGTCACCGCGACATGCCAGGGGGCGCTCAGCGCGCGCGCGGTCCTCAGATTGCTCAGCCCCTGGGAAAGCAACCGGACATGAACCATGGAGTCGCAATAAAACCAAACCGACGGCATCTTCCACAAAGAACGATCGGGCCGCAGATGCCCTTCACACGACCAGCAGGGCGTGAACAGGCCAAGCCGCTTCATCTCGAAAACCAGCGGCGTAATGCCGGGTTCCACCGGATATTGATCGGGTTCCGCCGATAGCATGCTCGAGGCGTCGGGACAGTCGGGCGAGCATTCGCATTGGCAGGCGGTAGAACCGCATTGCGGGCATTTAACGGTGCAGCTTTCGCTGCAAACACGGCCTTCAATGCCGTTTGCAAATGCCGCTTCGGCAATATCGGAGGCCAGTTTTTGGGCGTGATCATCCAGGCTGTCGCGGCGCTCTATACGCAATTATTTTCTCCCTCTGTTAGGTAGTAGCCTCGCGCATATATGTGAAGGCCGGGTTAAACAGCGGGAATCCGGTAGAAGGCGCAACTTTTCAGAGGTTTTCCGCGCCAAAATAGCGCCGCCGGGCTAAAGCCCGGCGGTTGGATCATTATCCGTGTTGGTGTTTGCTATTTAAGCTTGGCGTTGGCCGCTTCCATTGCTTTGGTCCAGACCCCCTTGGCGCGGTAGAATTCGATCGCGACCGGGTGGTAGGGCAGCATCGGCAAATCGGTCGCCGCGGTCTTATTGCTGAAGCCCCTGAGCGAGAAATGCGCCTTGCGCAACGGCTTGGTGTTGTCCCAGAGCGCGTTTAGCACTGCCTTGAGAATGGCGGGGTCGGCGCCCTTGTGCGTCACCAGATAGGAATCGCCGGTGATCAGCGTGGTTGGCGCGGGCAGGCCGAGATGCTTGAGCGGCGGCATTTTGGTAAGCCGGATGCCCGGAAACACCATCCTGCGTAGCGCGGCCAGCGTCTTGGCCGAGCCGTCGATGCCCAGGTAGCGCACCTTTTTCTTGGCATGGATTTCGCGCACCACCGGCATGCCAAGCGAAGCCCAGGCGGCTTCGACCCGGTCGGCGCCAAGGGCGCGCGGCGAATCGAGCGCACCGGTCACCGGCACCGGCTTGACGTCCTTCCAGGTCAGGCCGTTAACCGCCAGCGTCGCGGTCACGATCGGGTTGATCGCCGCATGGCCGCCAAAATCCGACGTGATCCGCCGGCCCTTGAGATCGGCGACCGTCTTGATGCTGGAATCGGCGTAAACCACGAAACCAAGGCGCAACGCGCCCGCGCCCGACCGCAGAATACGCAGGTTACGGGCCTTTTTCTTCGATCTGGTCTTGCCGTTGTAATTGAACCAGGCGGAATTCGATGAAATCGCGGTGAAGTCGTATTCGCCGCTGTTCAGCGCCTGCATGTAGGCGTCGGGCCCACCAAAGGCGCGCACCACGACCCGGTGCTTGCTATTGGCGGTCAGCACCTTGGCGATGCCCGAACCGGTGGCGTTGTAAAGCGTGCCCGCGCGATCCGTCGCCATGACCAGGGTCTTCGCGCTGGCCGTCCCCGCGACCAAAGCGCAGGCGCCGAACATGGCAAAAAGCGCGGCGGCGGGTCGTAAATTGGTGATCAACATGGTGGTTCTCCCTGTTGGGTGTGTCGCCGAAGCCTAGTTTTGCCCTGAAGCGGAGTCAATTCGTGGTGACCCGCCGGTGGCGGCGCCAATAGAGCGCGGCCACCGTGGCCGCCGCTGCCGCGTTGGCCACCAGCCCGGTGCCGCCATCAAGCGGCGCGGCCAGGATCGCGAGACCGGCCCCCGCCAGCGCGATGCGCGGCCCGGGGGCAAGCGGGCCCGCCAAGTGCCCAACCACGGCATGGCACAGCACAACAGTGCCGATGGCCGCCTTGGTAAAGGCCAGCGCGACCGCGCCGGCGCTGCCCTCGAAAATCAGCGCCGGCTGATAAACGAACAGGAATGGCACCAGATAGGCGATGAAGCCGAGCCGCACCCCGGCCCAGCCGGTCTTCCATAGCGGCGTACCGGCGACCGAGGCGGCGGCGATGGTGGCGAGACACACCGGCGGGGTGATCATCGACAGCATGCCGAAATAGAACAGGAACATATGGGCCGACATCTTGACCACGCCGGCTTCGATCAGGGCGGGAGCGGCGATCACCGACAACACGATATAAATTACCGCCGACGGCATCCCCATGCCAAGAATGATGCAGACGAGGGCGGTCAATACCAGCAACAACA
>JAZFSB010000122.1:0-6560 GCA_036445935.1 Alphaproteobacteria bacterium
AGTACGATGACCTGGAAGACCGCTACACCCTGCGCGCCACGGTGCAGTCGGTACACGGCATCCGCGGCCAGATCGCTGGCCAGATTTTCAAGATGCCGCAGACCAAACTGCGGGTGATCTGCGATAAAATGGGCGGTGGGTTTGGTATCAAGGGGGGCTGCTATCCGGAATACAGCCTTGCCATGTGGGCGTCGGAGGTTATCGAGCGGCCGGTCAAATGGATCGCCGATCGCGCCGAAAGCCTGCTGACCGACGAACAGGCGCGCGGTGGACTCGTCGATGCCGAGCTCGCGCTCGACGCCGATTACCGCTTCCTGGGCTTGCGCACCCATACCAAGGTGCCGATTGGGGCGTATTTCGGCAATGACCGCAATCTTCGCTGCGCGACCGGCGGGTTGGGCGGGCTGGCTGGTGTTTATGGCATGCCGGCGATCCACGCCAAGGTGACCGGCGCGCTGACCAACATGATGGGCAATGCCCAGTACCGCGGCGGCGCCAAGCCGGAACCGGTCTATGTGCTCGAAACCATGGTCGACGTCGCGGCGCGCGAACTTGGCATCGATCCGGTCGAACTACGCCGCATCAACACAGTCGGCCCGGACGCCATGCCGTTCAAGACCAGCCTGGGCGATATCTATGATTGCGGCGATTTCGTTGGCAATTTCGAGGACTGCCTGGTGGCTGGAGATCACGCCAATGTCGGACAACGTCGTCTCGATGTCAGGAAACAGGGCAAGCTGGTTGGTATTGGTTCGTCCAACACGGTGACCGGCGTCGCCAGCACCAATTTTGAACATGTCGAGATCCGCTTCGACAATTCGGGCGGGATCACGCTGTTGTCGGGCGCCATGGATCACGGCCAGGGCCACGGCACCACCTTCAAGCAGGTGCTCGCCGGCAAGCTCGGCATCGATGGTGACCTTATTCGCTACCGGTACGGGGACACCGACAAGGTGGCGACCGGCGTGGGCACCTTCAACGCACGCTGCGCGGTGTTTGTGGGTTCAGCGGTCTCGATCGCCGCCGACAAGATCATCGAAAAGGGCAAACGCATTGCCGCCCATTTGCTGGAAGCCGCCGAAGCCGACATCGAATTCGGCGATGGCCGCTTCACGGTGGCCGGTACCGACCGCTCGCTGGACCTGGCGGAGATCGCAAAGGCCGCCTTCCAGCGGCCGAGGCTGCCGGCCGATATCGAACCCGGGCTTTATGAGCATGGCGAATTCGGCATGGGGCCTGGGCAGGCGCCTACCTATCCCAATGGCTGCCATCTGGCCGAGGTCGAAATTGACGCCGATACCGGCAAGGTGGAACTGGTGCGCTACACCGCGGTTGATGACGCGGGAACCATCCTCAACCCGCTACTGTTCGATGGCCAGGTACATGGCGGCATCGCCCAGGGCGCAGGCCAGATCATGATGGAAGACGTGCATTACGATCCCGACAGCGGGCAGCTTCTCAGCGGCTCGTTCATGGATTACTGCATGCCCAGGGCTGATGATTTCTGCCAGTTCGAAATCTCGGCCAACGAAGTGCCGACCGCGCGCAATCCCTTGGGCGTCAAGGGCGTCGGCGAGGCCGGCACGGTCGGCGCCATGCCGGCGATCATGAACGCCATCAATGACGCGTTGCACAATGCCGGCGCGCCAGCCATCGAAATGCCGGCCACGCCCGAGAAAGTGTGGCAGGCGTTGCAGGCGGCGAAGTAGCCGTATCGTGCAGTTTTACGCCAGCGGGCCGAGGAACACCTCGCCGGTGTAATCATCGTCCAACGCCTCAAGCGCGTCGGGCCAAGGTGCATCGGTATCAACCTTGCGTCTTGCATTCGCCGGGCGTGGTTTCCCGTCCCAGCCGACCTGCTCCATATAGCTGTATAGCTGGATCGCGTGGCCCTGCGGATCGATGGCAAACGCCGTGTAGTCCATGCCGGGGAAAAGCTCGGGCGGCAGGTCGCGGAACTCAACGCCTTCGGCCTTGAGAAAGGCGACGGCATCCTTGAGTTGGCTGTAGCTGGCGATACGGAAGCCGAAAGACAGGCAGGATGTGTCCTCGGCCATTCCGAGCACGCCGCGCAACGCCTCCGGATAGAGCGCCAGCGAATGATGCTCGGTGTTGGCGCGCAGGAACACGCAGCGGTGGCCCTGATAGGTGATCTCCTCGGTCACGCGGAGCCCGAACAGCTTGGTGTAGAACGCGACCTCGCGGTCCATGTCCCTGACCCAAAGCCGGGCCGGGCCGATTTTGGTGATCTTGTAGGGGCGCGCCATCATTACGCCGGCGACCTCGTACTTGAAGGGCCGCTTTTCCTCGATGCGGGCGCCTTCGAAAATATCGTCGCCTTTGCCCAGGCTGTCCTGAATTTCCTGATATTCCGAGACCTGCGGCAGGTCGGGCCGTTCACGAAAACCCCGGCTGTACATCGAACGCGGTTTTGCCCGCAGGTTCCAGCCGATCTGCTCCATGCCGTAGAAAACTTCGTTGATGTGGCCTTCCGGATCGTACGGATAGCTGTGCCAGTTCGAGCCCGGCATGTCGCGGCCGATGCGTGAAATCCGGTTGCCGATCGACTGGAACCAGTCGAGCGCGTCGCTCACTTCACGCAACGAACCTACCTGCCAGCTCATCTGGTTGACGAGCATGTCGTCCCGGTCCGGCTTGCGCCCGACAGCGTCGATCGCACTCTTGGGAAACACCACGAAGGAATGATGGTCGGTACCGTGGTTCATGAAATAGGCGGTGGTCTGTTCCAGCCCGTCGAGCACCGAGGGATCGGGCACGATACGGCGGAAATCCAGCCGGTCGATGATGCGCATGCCCAGCAGGTCGGAATAGAATTGGCAGCCCGCCGTGGTGTCGAGCATATCGAAGCCGAAATGGCCAAGCCGCAAAATCTTGAACGGGCGGTCCAGCAGAACGCCGCCGACGTTGAACCGGGTTTCGGTGACAGCCTGATCCATCTTGTCCTCCATGCCCCGGCGGGGCGTATTTCATTGTTGGCGGTTGGAGTCTGACTCTCCGGGACCAAAGACCGCAAGCGCAATCGCCAAAGCCGCGACGTTCCGCCGCGTCTTGGCTTAGGCGGCTTGGAGAGTTACGACAAGGCGCTGGCCTATGGCGCTGAACGCTGCGTCAATTTGATCCATGCGCGAGGCGTGGTTCAGATCGAGCAGCCTGTCGACTTGCGGCGCGTGACAGTGCAGGCGCCGCGCCAGTTCAGCTTTGGTTACTCCCTCGCGTCTCATGGTCTGGTAGAGAAGGGTCGTCAGTGCCGTTTGAGTCGGCAGAACCACCCTGGTCCGCCCCTTTGACGGTTTGGGGAGGTCTTCTCTGTCAGCAATGCGCGCCGCGATGGCTTCCTCGAAAGCGTCGATCGCGTACATGAGCGCCTCGTCCCGGGTTGCGCCGAATGTGGTGAGTTCCGGGAAATCTGGCGAGGTGACCAGAATGCCGCCGTCGTCCGGGGTTAGTGTTACGGGGTAGCTGATCATCTTTCTGTCTTTCTGTTCTTCTGTAGCGGTTCCAGCTCGGCCTGCCGTTATTCCAGGCCAAGGTCTTTCTTGATTTTGGCAACCAAACCTTTGCCGAGCTCCTTGTTCGTACCGTGCATTGGCAGTTGTGTTTTCCGGCCGCGAAGTGTGACGGTGACGTGGCCACTGCCACCCTTATGCGTTTCGAAGATGCAACCTTGTTTTTTTAGCCAGCGGCGAAGTTGGTTTGCATTCATATAGGCAACATAACTGTTGTGTCTCTGATTGTCAACACATCTGTTGTGTTATTTGCCTCTCCACAGCGAACGGCTGCCGCCCCTGGCACACGGGCGGCACGGCAATGATTGGAATTATTCCGGATTTTCTTGCCCTTAAGCCCGAGCCGGTGGTATCGGGATGGCCCGCGCCGGTCCTGGTAGGAATGGATAGGGCGGACGAAGGAGCGAATGCGATGAATGCGGCGGTGAATACGGTGCGAACGGCGATCCTCGGGGCCAGTGGCTATACCGGGGCCGAGCTGGTTCGCCTGCTCTCCCGCCACCCATCGGCGGAATTGGCGGCGCTGACCGCGGACCGGCGTGCCGGTAGCAGCATGGCGTCGGTATTTCCGCATCTGGCGGGGGTCGCGCTGCCCGATCTGGTCCGCATCGAAGATGTCGATTTCGCCGCGATCGATGTCGTCTTCTGCGCGCTGCCGCATGGCACCACGCACGAAGTCGTGGCCGCACTGCCCGAACGGGTCAAGGTGGTCGATCTGTCGCCTGATTTTCGGCTGTTCGACACCAATGTCTACGGCGAGTGGTACGGCGAACACAAAGCGCCCGACCTGCAGCCGTCGGCTGTCTACGGCTTGACCGAACTGATGCGGGACGCGGTTGCCGGGGCTCGGCTGGTCGCCAATCCGGGATGCTACCCAACATCGTCGATCCTGCCGTTGGCGCCGCTGCTGGACGCGGGACAGATCGAAGCGGGCGGGATCATTATCGATGCCAAGTCCGGCGTCTCGGGCGCGGGCAGGGCGGCCAAGGAAGCAACCCTCTATGGCGAGGTGGCAGAGGGTATTCACGCCTATGGCATTGCCAGCCATCGCCATGTGCCGGAGATCGAGCAGGAGCTCGCTCGCGCGGCGGGGGTGGAGATCATGGTCAGCTTTACGCCGCATCTTATGCCGATGAGCCGGGGCATATTGTCGAGCATTTATGTCACGCTGGCGAATGGCGCTACCGCCGACGACCTGCGCGCGACGCTGGACGCGCGCTATCGGGACGAAACGTTCGTTGGTGTTTTGCCGGCGGGCGGCGCCCCGGCCACGCGCCACGTGCGCGGGTCGAATTTCTGCCTGATGTCGGTATTCGCGGATCGGCTGCCCGGCCGGGCGATCATCGTGTCGGTGATCGACAATCTGGTGAAGGGCGCCTCCGGCCAGGCGATCCAGAATATGAATTTGATGTTCGGCCTGCCGGAAGCGGCGGGGCTCGACCAGCAACCGATGTTCCCCTGAACGCCCGGCGCCTGTCATGAACTATGCCGCGACCCCTGATGCCCGACCGATTATCCTGCCCTATCGCGGGGTTCTGCCACGCATCGCCGATGATGTCTTCATAGCTCCCGGCGCGGTGGTGGTGGGCGATGTGGAAATTGGCGCCGGCAGCAGTGTCTGGTTCGGCTGCGTGATCCGCGGCGACGAGGAAAGCGTGCGTATCGGCGAACGCGTCAATCTTCAGGATGGGACCGTGATCCACGTCAGCGGCCGCAAACAGGGCACGGTCATTGGCGATGACGTGACGGTTGGCCATAAGGTCCTGCTGCATGCCTGCACGCTGGAAACCGGGTCATATGTCGGCATGGGGGCGATGGTGATGGATGAGGCGGTGGTCGAGGGCGGCGCGATGCTGGCCGGCGGCGCGCTGCTAACTCCGCGCAAGGTGGTTCGCCGCGGCGAATTATGGGCCGGCCGGCCAGCCAGCCTGATGCGCGTGATAGAGCCTGATGAGGCCGCGGGGCTGGACCGTACCGCGGGGCTTTATGCCGATCGGGCGCAACATTATATTAACGAGCTTGGGTGGCGGGGATCATGAAGATGGAATTCGCGTATCGACGCAGGTTGATCGTTGGTTCATGCTTCCAGTATTGTTTGGCCACGCAGAAAACGGCCTGCTGCCTTGGTCAAGTCGGCTGGTGGGCAAAACGCCGTGGAGGCTTTGGCACGACATGAACCAGAACCCAGATAAAAACGTAAGGCGCGGTCAACGGCGTTCGTTTTCGGGCCTGCTTTCCGTCCTCATTTGCGCCGGCGTGCTTGCCGGTTGTTCCTCGGTGCCCGATGCCGTCAACCCGGTGGAATGGTATCGCGATACGCGTGACTGGGTTACCGGGGCTGATGAGCCTGCGAAATCAAGCGCAGCTGCCAAGCCGTCCACTGCGAATACCAAGGATTTTCCGTCGCTGAATACAGTGCCAACGCGGCCCCAGGCGCCAACAGCCGCGGAGCGCAAGCAATTGTCCAGCACGCTCGCCGCCGACCGCCAACAGGCGCGCTACAGCGATGAAGTGATCCGGCGCCAGACCGACACCAGCGGCCAGTTGACGCAGGCCGGAAGCGCGCCGGCGCCAACGCCGCCGCGCGCTGTCCAGAGTGCCCGGGCAACGCCGGCGCCGGCGCCGACGCTATCTGCCACGCAGCCGCCACCGACACCACGTCCGGTGGTGCCGGTGACGCCGATTGCGCCGCCGGCGGCTCCAAGTTTTGACCAGTCCGCCCCGTTCCCGCCGATGCCGGATGTGCCGCCTGTCCCACTTCAGACGGGTATTCCGGTACCGTCGATGCCGAGCGCGGCGCCTATCCCGCTGCCCGGGCCGCAAGCTGGCGTGTTGGCGCCGCGGGCGCAACGACCGTCGCCGGTTCGAACGCCGGGAATGGCGCTGTTGCTGCCGCAGTCATCGCCGGCGGTGAAGGGCAATCTGAGGTTTGGGCCGGTGCCCGCGGATATCGGGCTAAACAGCGCGCGTCCCGTGGCGCGGATATCGCAGGGCGGGGGCGGGCAGCGTTTCGTGCCGGCCAAACGGTTTTCG
>JAZFSB010000123.1:0-2255 GCA_036445935.1 Alphaproteobacteria bacterium
TCAGCTTTTGCATAACAGCCGGCCGATCTCACCCGCATCCGCCAGATCGTCGAGGCCGAGAACGGCATCACGCAACCGTTCCACCTGATCGCGTGGCAGCGTGTGGATGGCCAGCTTTTCGAACTTATCGACGATGTCGGCCTCGCTTGCGAAGCTGTGCTCGCTGCCGCGCGGCGCCTCCACCACCTCTTCGAGCACCGTTCCGTCCTTGAGGTGCACCTCGACCCGCACCATATGGCGGTAGTTCGATCCCCTGGCGGTGATGCTTGGGTCGTGCCGGACTTCCACCTTGTCGGCATAGGCGATGCGGGCGGGATCCGTGAAGCTGTGTTCCGGGAACTGATCGACGAAAACGTCGCCTTCCAGCATCAGCGTCGCGATACAGAAGGGAAGGTTGAGCTGCGCCGAGGTGAGGCCCTCGGGACGGTATTTCCAGCCGACATGCTCCGCCGTCACCTTGGAGCCGTGAACGATGAATTTTTCCACGTCTTCGGCGCCAAACGGATGGCGCGCGGCCATGTTGCGGATGGCGTCGAGCGTGGTGTGGTTCGACCCCACGCAGGAATAGAACTTGAGCGAGATGCGCATTGTCTCGAAGCGCTCGCCCAGGCCGGATGTCAGCTCGGCCAGATTAAAGCCGTCAGCCGAGCCGGAAAAAGTGGTGCAGAAACCGCCATATTCGGATTCGAAGACGTTGACGATGCCGGTGAAACCATTCTCCGCCAGCAGGGCGCCGTAAAGCCCGCTCTGGGATGACCGTCCGGCATGCATGCGCTTGACCATGGCGCCATATTGCGCGGCCATCAGCCCGGACGATTGGGTTCCGGCGACGCCCAGCGCGTGGACCGTCTTTTCCACGTCGAGACCCAGCCCCCGCGCGGCCCCGGCGGCGGCGGAGAACACTCCCACCGTGGCGCCCGAATGCCAGCCCTGGGTGATGTGCTCCTGGCCCATGCACATACCGACCCGGGGTCCGATCTCATAACCCGCGACGGCGGAGGTAAGACATTCGCGGCCACTCATGCCAGGCTTGAACTCGGCGATCGCGAGAAGCGCCGGCATGGTGACCGCGCCGACATGCAGAACGCCCTGGCGGTGCACGTCGTCGAGTTCGAACCCCTGTACCAGCGTCCCGTTGACCAGCGTCGCATGGGGCGGCGAAAGCCGTAGATCCGTGCCCCAGACTCCGGTGCTATCGGAACTGTCGCCGGCCGCCAACGTGTCCATCAGTATGCGGCTCCAGGGAAGATCAGCGGCGTACAGGCCACAGCCCAGAGTATCGAGAATGAGAAGTTTGATGCGCGCGCGCACCTCATCGGGAACGGCGTCGTAAGTCAGGCCGGAAACGAACTCGGCGATCCCCCGTGTATAGGGGTTATCCGAGTTGGCGGAATCACTCATGTCGGTCTCCTGTCGCGGGTCCGAAATCATATATCGAAAGGAAACACCGGGCACCCCTTGAAGGTCGCCATATCGACGGCGATGCCAGCGTGGAGTAACTTGGTGGGGAAACAGAGGGAAAAATCCGTGAACGACACCGACACCAAAATCAGCCCGCTTATGCAGGAGTTGAGCGGCTACATTGCGACCGGTTGGAAAAATAAGTTACCGGAGGCCGTGGCGGAGAAGGCCAAGCAGCATCTTCTCGATACGCTTGCGTCGATGGTGTCCGGGGCGAAGCTGGCGCCCGGTGAAATGGCCGTTCGTTACGCGCGTCTGCAGGGCGGCACGGCGGAATCGGTTGTCGTCGGCAGCGACGTAGTGACTTCGGCGGTGAACGCGGCGCTGACCAACGGGATGACGGCTCATGCCGACGAGACCGATGATTCCCATCTCGCGTCGCGCAGTCATCTGGGATGCGGCGTGGTGCCGGCGGCGCTGGCCATGGCGGAAAAGGAAGGCCGGTCGGGCGAAGACATGCTCAAGGCCGTGGTCCTGGGCTACGACATCGGTGGCCGGCTGACGGTAGCGCTGGGCGCCGACAAATTTTATGACGCGGGACATAGCACCCATACATTCGCGCCGCTGTTTGGGTCGGCCGCCGCCGCCGGTGCTCTGGCCGGGCTTGCCCAGAATCAGGTGCGCTGGCTGCTGTCCTTCACGGCCCAGCAGGCATCGGGTGTGAATTGCTGGCAGCGCGACCTGGACCATATCGAAAAGGCCTTCGATTTCGGCGGCATGGCGGCGCGCAATGGCGTGGCCGCGGCTACCATGGTGCAGGCCGGTTTCACCGGGGTCGACGACGTATTTGCCGG
>JAZFSB010000124.1:0-9231 GCA_036445935.1 Alphaproteobacteria bacterium
GCGGGTACGATGCCTATATGCGCCTTCTCGTCAGGTACATGGAGGACAAGATTCCGGGCAGTCCGACCGCGGTGGTCGTCAATATGCCGGGCGGCGGCGGTATCAAGGCGACGAACTACGTTTACAATGTGGCACCGAAAGACGGCAGCTACGTGATCATGCCGTTCTTCAACCACGGTGTGTTCCAGCTCATCCGGCCCAAGGGGATCAAGTTCGACGTGCGCCGTATGCGCTGGATTGGCAACATGGCCGAGCTCAACAGCGTGCTTGCGGTCTACCACTCGGTCCCGGTAAAGAGCATCGCGGATTTCAAGGCAAAGGGACTGATTCTCGCCTCCTCCGGCAAGGGGTCTGAAACCTATATTTACCCGTCCCTCGTCGCGTCGATGATCGGCGCCAAGCTGAAGCTGGTTCTCGGCTATCGCGGTACGGCCAATATGACCCTCGCCATGGAGAGCGGCGAGGTGCAAGGCCGCGGCGGTTCCTATATGAGTTGGTCGTCGCTCCGCCCCGGCTGGATCCGGGATAAGAAGGTGCGGTTTCTCGCCCAGGCCGGGCTGAGGAAGCATCCCGACATGCCCGACGTGCCGATGGTCCAGGAATTTGCCAAGACGCCCGAGGACAAAGCCGTCGTCGATCTGATGTCGGCGCCGTTTCTGACGTCGCGCGCCATCGCATTTGCGCCGGGTGTTCCGCAAGGCCGACTCAGCGCCTTCCGTTCCGCATTCGACGCGACGATGAAGGATCCAGCGATGCTGGCCAGCGCGAAAAAGCGGCGCATGGATATCACCTCACGTAGCGGCAAGGCGGTCGAGGCGGCAATCGCCGAAATGTTCAAGGCCCCGCAATCGGTCATCAAGCGGGCGCGTGTCATGCTTAACTACTGAATCAAGATCCTGACTACGAGGAGCAACCAAATGCCCTTCCATCCCGCTGAGCGCGTGCGCGAACCCGCCCTTCCGATGCAGCCACTGGTCGATCCCGCCGGCTGGACGGCCCGGGATCTCGCGGCAAACGAAGACTGGATCTACGAATTGTCCGAGACCGAGGTGGATGAAGTCCGCCAGTCGGTAGCCGCGGTTCAGCGCGGCGGGTTGGACATTCTCGACGTCACGCGCGAGACCTTCCCGATGCCCCGTTTCGACGCCGGCTTGCACGCGCTTTACGACGAGCTGCTGGAAGGGCGCGGTTTCGTGCTGATCCGGGGTCTGCCAATCGAGGAATTCGACAACACTCAGGCCGGGATCGCCTTCTGGGGAATCGGCACCCGCTTCGGCCGTGCGTTGTCGCAAAACCCGAAGGGGCACATGCTGGGCCATGTGAAAGATTTCGGCGGCGACTACGCCGACGCCAACGTGCGCGGTTATCAGACCAGCGCCGAAATGGCATTCCACAGCGACCAATGCGACTACGTCGCGCTGCTGTGCATTCAGCCGGCGATGTCGGGCGGCGCGAGCCGCATCGTGAGCACGGTTAATTTGTATAACGAGATGCTGAAGACCAGCCCTGAACTGGCGCAGGCGCTGATCGCCGACTTCTACCTGACAAAGCACGGCGAAGTCTCGTCGGGTGAAGCGCCGTGGTACAAAATGCCCCTGTTTTCGTTCCATGAAGGCTATTTCACGGCGCGTGGCGCCGGCGCCCACATCAGGAAGGCGCAGCTATTGCCCGGTGTGCCGCCCTTCACCGAAACCCAAACTGCCGCCCTGGACGCCTATCAGGCAGTGGCGCGGCGGGTCTATTTTGACATTGAATTCAGGCCCGGCGACATTCAGCTCCTGCACAACCACGTCATGCTGCACACAAGGACCGAATTCAAGGACTGGCCCGAACCCGGGCGCAAACGCCATCTGATGCGGCTGTGGCTCGCCGAAGACAAGGGTGGCCGGCCGGTGGTCCCGGGATTCCGCGAAAATATTCAGGGCATCATGCCGCACGAAACCGTGCCTTGCGCCCCGGTCGATGCTTTGGAACCCGCCTGAGAATTCAGCGGCATCACGCTGATTTCCAAACCCTGTTGCCGTGGCCGGCCGAACCGTCTATAAGGCCGCGCCTTACGGAATTCAGGAGAGAATTGGCTCAATGGCCACGGAACGTACCCTTTCGATCATCAAGCCCGACGCGACGCGTCGCGATCTTACCGGCCAGATCAATGCCCGCCTCGAAGGGGCCGGGCTTCGCATCGTCGCGCAAAAGCGGTTGCGGCTCACCCCCGAACAGGCCGAGGCCTTTTACGCGGTTCATGCGGAACGTGCATTTTTTGGCGATCTGTGCGCCTTCATGTGTTCCGGCCCGGTGGTGGTTCAGGTGCTGCAAGGCGACAACGCCGTGGTGAAATATCGCGATGTGATGGGCGCGACCAACCCGGCAAACGCGGATGAGAACACGATCCGTCGCGATTTCGGTGAATCGATCGAGGCGAATTCGGTGCATGGCTCTGATTCGCCAGAGAATGCCGCGAATGAGATCGCATTTTTCTTCAGTCAAATTGAAATCGTCGACTGACCGCTTGTCCGGGCGGCCAGACCCGGGCGGTAGGCGATGACGGCGCCGGTTGAAATCGACGTTCCCGGCTTCGGCCGTGTACCCGTGGTCGAGCGTGCTTGCCCGGCCTGTGGCAACGACGCGTCGGGCGGGCGGTCGGAACGCACCGACACCCCGCCGGAATGGCCTTTGATCCGCTGCGGTGGATGCGGCTTCGTATTTCTCTCGCGCGGACCCGACTATAGCGCGCTGTTCACCAACATGTCGTGGGAGCGCACCACCCGGGTCGAGGAACAGCGTCGCGCCGAAGCGCGGCCTTATTCATACCGATTTTCCAAGTTCACGCGCTGGCGCATGAGGTTGCTGCCGCGCACCCGGCCGGTCGACCAGATCATCCGCCATGCCCGGCCCGGCAATGTGCTCGATCTTGGCTGTGGCGATGGCGGGCAACTTGATGGGCTGCCAGATCACTTCGTGCCGCACGGGATCGAGATATCGACCGACATTGCGCGCCGCGCGCAGGAAAAGTTCTCGGCCCGCGGCGGCGAGGCGGTCAATGATTCCGTGCTCTCGGGTCTCTCCCGTTTTCCCGAGGGATTCTTCAGCGCCGCCGTGGCGCGCTCGTACCTGGAACACGAATTGCAGCCCCGCGCGGTGCTGGACGCGCTGTTGCCGCGCCTCGCCGTCGGTGGTGTCGCGCTGGTGAAGGTGCCGAATTACGGCAGTATCAATCGCAGGGTGATGGGTGCGCGCTGGTGCGGATTCCGCTTTCCCGACCATCTGAATTATTTTACGCCCGCCGGGCTGCGCGACCTGGCTGAAAGTTGCGGCTTTCACGTTAAATTTGGTTTCACCGGGCGACTGCCGACTAGCGACAACATGCATGCCGTGCTGAGACGGCCGGGATAAGAGTCTTCCCGTTTACGCGGGAGCGGGCCGGTGCCGAATTAAGCGGATACGCGCTGAGAGTCTTTCCTAAAGCAGGAAAATCGCCATCAGCCCGAGCGCGAGCGCGACCGCGATGGTCGCCAGGCTCAGGAACCAGCAGAAGCCATTCCAATTCGTCTTGCTGGTCCGCGCGATCGCCTCATTATCGGTAGCCATTATCGCGATCCTCTGATGTTCCGCGTGTCGGGTTCGATGGCGGCAATATATCCCATCAACCCCTCCGGCGGAACCTTAGAGCCTGATCCAGTTATATTGAGCCGTCTGCGCCGGCCCTCCGGGTTGCGGCCTGACGGGCGCCCGCTTCGTTGCGCCGCTCGGCCGATGCGAAGGCATCGCCCAGCGCGCCGCGCCTTGCGGATCGCCACGCCATGACGCAACGCAGATGGCTCACTATAGCTGGATCATGCTCTAACCCGGGTTGATCAGCAGGTTTTCGGGAGTCACTTTGCCGTCGATCTCGACTCGCTCGTCGATTACGCGCGCATGGCCCGACGCTACCAGCGCCAAAGCCCGCGGATAGCATTCGTGTTCCGCCGTCAGCACGCGGGCGGCCAGGCTTTCGGCATCGTCGCCGGGGTGAACCGGCACCGCGGCTTGCACGATGATCGGCCCCGCATCCATGTCCGGGCGCACGAAATGCACCGTACAACCGGTGATCCGCACCCCGTCGGCCAGCGCGCGCGCGTGTGTGTCGAGCCCCTTATAGGCGGGCAAGAGCGAGGGGTGAATGTTGATCAGCCGGTCACGCCAGTGTTCGACGAAGCCGGATGTAAGCAGCCGCATGAAGCCGGCCAGGCAAACCAACCCGACCTCGGCGTGTTCCAGCCGCTCGGTCAAGGCGCGCTCGAAGGCCGCGCGTCCGGAATATTCCCGATGGTCGATGATTTCGGCCGGAACACCGGCGTTGGCGGCGCGATCCAGCCCGCCGGCCCCGGCGACGTTGGAAATCACCAGTACGATCTCGGCGGGCGCGTCCGGCGGTGCGCAGGCATCGAGCAGCGCCTGCATGTTGGTGCCGCGGCCGGAAATCAGCACCGCGGTTTTCAGCCGCGCCATTGGCTCTCCATCGCCTCGATCACGACGCGGGGTGCGTCGCCGGATACGGGTTCGACCGTGCCGATCGTGAAGACTGTCTCGCCGGTCTCTGTCAGCGTGAGCACGGCTGCTTCGGCCCGGTCCGACGGGACGATTGCCACCATGCCGATGCCGCAATTGAAAGTGCGCGCAAGTTCCCCCGGCGCGACGCCGCCCGCCGCGCCAAGCCAGGTGAATACCGGCGGCAGCCGCCAGGATGCGGCATCCAGCCGGACGCCCAGCCCATCGGGCAGGACGCGCGGGATATTTTCGATCAGCCCGCCGCCGGTAATGTGGGCCAGCCCCTTGAGCAGCCCCGCGCGGTGGGCGGTGAGGCACGGGCGGACATAGATCCGGGTCGGCGTGATCAGCGCCTCGCCCAGCGTGCTCCCGGCGAACGGCGCCGTGTCGTCCCAGTTGAGTCCCAGATCGGCGACCACGCGCCGCACCAGCGAAAACCCGTTGGAATGAACCCCGCTCGAGGCGAGGCCGAGCACCACGTCGCCGGCGGCGATGGCGGCGCCGGTCAGTACCTGATCGCGCTCCACCGCGCCTACCGAGAAACCCGCGAGATCGTAGTCCTTGGGCGCGTACATGCCGGGCATTTCGGCTGTTTCGCCGCCGATCAGCGCGCAGCCGGCGATGCGGCACCCCTCGGCGATGCCCTTGATCACCGCTTCGGCATGTGCGGGATCAAGCTTGCCGGTGGCAAAATAATCGAGGAAGAACAGTGGCTCCGCGCCCTGCACGACGAGATCGTTGACGCACATCGCCACCAGGTCGATGCCAACCGTATCGTGCCGATCGGCGTCGATTGCGAGCTTCAACTTGGTGCCGACGCCATCGGTCGCGGCTACCAGGATGGGATCGTGGAACCCGGCCGCGGCGACGTCGAAGAATCCGCCGAAGCCACCGATCTCGCCATCGGCGCCGGGCCGCGCGGTCGAACGCACGTGCGGCTTGATCGTCTCGACCAGCCTTGCCGCCGCGTCAACGTCGACGCCGGACTCCTTGTAGCTGCGGCTGCTAATTGCTTCCTCGCCCGCCGGAAAGAGGATAATCTAGCACCATGCGTTTCGCATGGAATTCCGGGACCATACTTGATCCCCGGCGGTTTGCAATGGCTGCCGCGCGGCGTGTGCGAAGCGCCTTGCTTGCGCTCGCGCTGGCCGCCCTTGCCGGGCCGCCGTTCGCCTTGGCCCAGAGCGCGTCGGTTTACACGGTTTCCGGCGTCGCGGTGGACCAAACCGGTGCGTCGGCGGCGGCCGCGCGCGATGTCGCGCTTGCGGCTGGGCAGGCGCGGGCGTTTCGCAACCTGATCCGGCGGTTGGTGCCGGTGGGCGAGCGGTCACGGATCACCGCGCCCTCATCGGCCGGTCTCGCCGCCCTGGTGCTCGGTTTCGAGGTCGAGAGCGAAAAGACCTCACCGGTGCGCTACCTTGCCCGCATCACGGTAAGGTTCTCGCCCGGCGCGGTGCGCCGTCTCTTGCGCGATGCCGGCGTACGATTCGCCGAGACCCGCAGCAAGCCGCTGATGGTGTTGCCGGTTTACCGCGCCGCTGGCGCCACCCTGCTTTGGGAAGACGGCAATTCATGGCGATGGATCTGGGCTGAATTCAAACCGGATGCCGGGCTGGTGCCGTTGGTCGTGCCGGCGGGCAATGAAGGGGATGCGGCACTGCTGAGGACGCAACAGGCGCTTGCCGGCGATCCGCGCCGGATCGCGGCTCTGGCGCGGCGCTACGGCGCCGCCGATGTCCTGCTGGCCGCGGCGACCTTGGCGACGACACCGGGCGGCGCGCCGTTGCTCGAGGTGACGGTGGCGCGTTTCGGCGCCCAGGGCGCTGACCGCACCACGGTGCGCAGTTTTCAGGGCGCCCGGGGTCTTGCGCCGGAAAAGCTGTTGCAGACCGCGGCCAAGCAACTGTTCGATGAAATCGAGGAGAGCTGGAAGGGAGAAAATTTGTTGCGCTTCGACGAGCAGAAGGAAATGACCGTTCACGCTTCGCTGTCCGGATTGCCGGAATGGGTCAGCCTGCGCGCGCGGCTCGAAGGTGTGGCGGCGGTCCAGGAAACCACGCTGATCGCGCTGTCGCTGGATTCGGCGACACTTCGCCTGACCTATCTCGGCGATGCCCGGCAACTCGCAACCGCGCTTGCCCAAAGCGATCTTGAGCTTGTACAGGGGCCGGTCGATTGGGAAATCCGTAATCGCGGGACGCAGCCCGCGGCACCGCCCGCCCGACCGCCGGATGCCGAGGCCGCCCCGGTACTGCGTCCGCCCACGCCACCGGATGGACAGGGAATGCGGCCGTGAACCTGCCCAATCTCATTTCGCTCGGCCGGCTGCTGTCGGTCCCGGTCGCGGTCTACCTGATTTTGCACGCCCAGTTCACGGCTGCTTTCTGGCTGTTCGTCGTGGCCGGACTGTCCGATGCCGCTGATGGGTTCATCGCAAAGAAATGGGGCCTGACGTCGGCGCTTGGCGCTTATCTCGACCCGATCGCCGACAAGGCGCTGCTGGTCGCCGTCTATCTGGCGCTCGGCAGCGCCGACCATGTGCCCTCGTGGCTGGTTATCCTGGTGGTATCGCGCGACCTGATCATCATCGGCGGCGTCGTACTGTCGCATATCACGGTGCAGCCGGTGCTGATGCGACCGCTGATGATCAGCAAAATCAACACCGCGACGCAGATCGCGCTGATCGCGGTGATCCTCGCCGGGCTCGGTCTTGGGACACCGCTGGGTGTCTTGCCCGAACTGCTGATTTATCTGGTGGAAACAACCACGATTCTGTCCGGCGGCGCCTATATATTCTCTTGGGGCCGAACCAGCGAATCGGCGGCGAGTAGCGCGGAATGACCGCCGACCGCCGCACGCTCTATGTGATCGGGCTGCTCGGCCTGTTGGTGCTGCTGTTGGTGGCGCTGGACGAGGTGTTGTTCCCGTTCGTCGCCGGTATCGCGCTCGCCTATCTGCTAGATCCCTTCGCCGATTTGTTGGAACGGTGGCGGGTGCCGCGCTGGTTGGCGGCCGGGCTGATTACCTTCCTGGTCGTCCTGGTGGTGATTGCCGCGGCCCTGCTTCTGGTGCCGCTGCTGCAGGCCGAACTGCTCGAATTCGCCGGTCGCGTGCCGCGCTATGTCGATCTTCTGCGCGGTAAGGCGATGGAACTGATGGAGTTGTTGCGCGCCCGGCTCACGCCCGAGGAGATCGAACAGGTGCGCAGCCAGATCGGCAGCATGGCAGCCCCCGACGCGATTGCCTGGGTGGGCGGCGCGCTGGGCCGGCTTTGGGGCGGTGGCATGGCGCTGCTCAACCTGCTGTCGCTGCTGGTGATCACCCCGATCGTGCTGTTCTACCTGTTGCGTGACTGGGACAGGATCGTCGCCATCGTCGATGGCTGGCTGCCGCTGGACACGATCGATACCGTTCACACGCAGTTCCGCGCCATTGACGGGGTGCTGTCGGGCTTCGTGCGCGGCCAGTTGAGCGTCTGCCTGCTGCTTGGCGTATTTTACGCGGTTGGGCTGATGCTGGTCGGGCTGGATTTTGGCTTCGTGATCGGCTTTGGCACCGGGCTGATTTCATTCGTGCCCTATTTTGGCATGCTGGTCGGGTTTGCGGTCGGGCTCGGCGTTGCCGTTGCCCAGTTCGGGGACTGGCAGCCGATTGCGCTGGTCGCCGGCGTGTTCATGATCGGCCAGTTCATGGAAGGCAACTTCTTCACCCCGAAGCTGGTCGGTGAGCGGGTCGGGCTGCACCCCGTCTGGGTCATCTTCGCGCTGCTGGCCGGCGGTGCGCTGTTTGGCTTCACCGGCATATTGCTGGCCGTGCCGGCGGCGGCGGTGATCGGGGTATTGGGGCGGTTTGCGATAGGACACTACAAGCAAAGCGCGGCCTATGGGGTCGATCCCGGGGGCGCGGAGCCACCTCCGAAATGAATGGCGGCAAGGCCCGCCAGCTCGCCTTCGATCTCAGCTATCGGCCTGCTCTGGGGCGTGAGGATTTCCTTGTTACCTCGTGCAACGCGGAGGCGGTTGGCTGGATTGATCGCTGGCCCGACTGGTCGGCGCCGGCCCTGGTGCTCGCCGGCCCCCCCGGGGGCGGCAAGACTCACTTGGCGGCTGTCTGGCGGGCGATCAGCGGGGCGCGCGCCGCCGGTGGAGACGAGCCGGACCCCGCGCGGTCCGGCGGTGGTCCCTGGCTGGTCGATGACGCCGATACGGCCATTGCCGAGGACGCGCTACTGCGGCTTTACAACGTGACCGCAGAGGCCGGGGCGAGTTTGCTGCTGGTCGCGCGCCAGCCGCCCGCGCGCTGGGGGATAAAGTTGCCCGATCTTGCTTCGCGGCTCCGCGCGGCGCCGGTAGCAGCGATCCGCGATCCCGACGAGACGGCGATCGCCGCGGTGCTGGTTAAACTGTTCGCCGATCGCCAGAGTGTCGTTGATCCCGACGTCATTGCCTATCTGCTGCCGCGAATGGAACGCAGCTTCGCGGCGGCGCGCGACCTGGTGGCCCGGCTTGACCGCGCCGCGCTGGCGCGTCGTCGTCGCGTGACCGTGCCGATCGCCCGCGACGTGCTGGCCGAGATCGGCGGCGGTTCATGAACGTCCGCATCAGGAGGGCCACCCAAGGCGACGCGGCGTCCTGCGGCCGCATCTGCTTCGAGGCATTTGCTGAAAATGCGGGCCGGCACGGTTTCCCCTCGCCGTCACCATCG
>JAZFSB010000125.1:0-2031 GCA_036445935.1 Alphaproteobacteria bacterium
CATCGCCCAAGCCTATAGGCTAAGCGGGCCATCGGGAACGCTTCATACGCCGCTTCACAGATGGATGGCAGGTCGGTTCGAACGTTTGTTCGCTCAGACCGCGACGAATAATTCCTCGATCGGCGCCGTCATCCTGACGCCATCGCCCCCCTACGGCACGTCCGCCAGCACCAGTTCCGCGTCTTCCAGCGCTTCGATAACCAGCTCGGCTTCTTCGGCGATGGCGGCGCCGTCGCGGGGGCCTAGCTCCACGCCGTTAAGCGTGATGCGGCCGGCGACGACGACCAGGTAGGCGTGGCGGCTGGGGGCAAGCGTGTGGGTTGTCTGCTCGCCGGCGGACAGCGCCGCGCCAAAGAGCGTTGCGTCCTGATTGATCATCAGCGCACCGTCGCCGTCACCGCCGTCCTGGCCTGACGCCAGCGCGACCAGCCCGTGCGCCGCACCCCGTTCGGGGAAGCGCCGCGTTTCCCAGCGCGGGGCGACGTCACGTGCGTTCGGGAAAATCCAGATCTGAAACAGGGTGCACGGCGCGTCGCCTTCATTGAACTCGGCATGGACAATGCCGGTGCCGGCGCTCATCACCTGCACGTCGCCGGCTCGGGTGATGCCTTCATTGCCCAGGCTGTCGCGATGGGTGATGGCGCCTTCGCGCACATAGGTAATGATTTCCATGTCGCGATGCGGGTGCATGTCGAACCCGCCGCCGGCCGCGATTTCATCGTCGTTCCACACCCTGATCGCGCCATGGCCCATCCGGATCGGATCGTGATATTCGGCGAAGCTGAAATGAAAGTGTGAATTGAGCCAGTCGTTCTCAAACCGGCCGAGATCGGAAAACGGACGAAATTCGATCATCAAAGGGTCCTCCTTGCCGGCAATACTATGCCCAAAACCCCCGCTTCACGTGCAATACACGCAAGGTTGAAGCCGGCTTGATTGGCGTGTCTGCCCGCCAAACGCCATAACTAAGGGCATCAGGTCATTGCCTGATATGGTGTCGATTGTTTTTGTTGCCCTCAGCAGCGGATTTAATCATGGCCCGTATCATACAGCCCCTCAAAGGCAATCGGCTTGCACCTTTCGGACCTCGGTCGCAAGCGGCCGAGGTCCGATCTTTTTTCGGCGGATATTTTAGATGATGCAAAGGAACTTTACCCTTGGACGCTTGATGGTCTTGCCGCTGGTGGCGGCCCTGTGCGCGGTGATGCCCGGCGCCGGCCGGGCGCAGCAGGACCGTCCCGCTGGCGCGCATATGACAGTCGCCGATCCGGCGTTGCTCAGCGGGGCCCGCGCCGAGGAAGTTTATCAGGCGATCCGCCACCGGCTTGCCGAGCGCTACGCCGGCGCCGGAGACCCGGTGGCACGGGCCTACCTGAACTGGCGGCGCTTCAATACCGCCCCCTACCGGTCCGGCCCGCACGGCCAGCGGTTCATCAACAACTACGCCAACAAGGAGGCCGAGGGCTATAGCCGCTATGAAAAGATCGGCGAACTGCCGGAAGGCGCCATGGTGGCGAAGGACAGCTTTGTCGTCGCCAAGGGCGGGCAAGTCCTGACCGGACCGTTCTTCCTCATGGAAAAGAAGTACAAGGGCTTCAACCCGGGTGCGCGCGACTGGCTGTTCATGATGATCGGCGCGGACGGCGCCCTGGTCGGCATTACTGGCGGCAAGGGGTCGAAGAAAGTCGAGTTTTGCGGCAAGTGTCACAACGACGCGCCGCCCGGACAGGATGGGCTGTGGCTGCTGCCTAAAGAGTTGCGGCGCCGATGAGGAGCCTTGAACCATGCCCGACGCGCAGGTTCACAATATCTTTCCGACGCCGCTATGGGTGGTCGATTTCGATCCGGAAATATTCCAGCCGCTGAACGAACGGCTGAAGACGACCTTGTACGACATGATCGGGCCGCGCCCGCTGGGCGGCATCCAGGGCACGATGCAGACCGATAACGATCTGCAGAGCTATGATGAATTCACCGACATCGTGGCGCTGGCCGCGGAATCGGTTCAGGGCGCGATCAATCATCTGCAGA
>JAZFSB010000126.1:0-15340 GCA_036445935.1 Alphaproteobacteria bacterium
CTCGGCGCCGGCGCGGTCGGCGGCGTATTCGCGGGTCCGCGAGATCGCCATCTGCACCAGCATCGCCGCCATCGGCGCCAGGATCATGATCAGGATCGTGCCGATCAGCCCGAGCGGGTTGTTGCGCGCGCCATGGCCGAAGAACAGGGCGAAATTGGCCAGCATCGAAATCGCCCCCGCGATGGTCGCGGTGATGGTCATGATCAGCGTGTCGCGGTTCCTTACATGGGCGAGCTCGTGCGCCATGACGCCGGCGATCTCCTCATGGCTCATCATCCGAAGCAACCCGCTGGTGGCGGCCACCGCCGCGTGCTCGGGGTCGCGCCCGGTGGCGAACGCGTTGGGCTGGTCGTTGTCGACGACGTAGACCCGGGGCATCGGCAGGTCCGCGCGATCGGCAAGCTGGGCCACGATGCCGTAAAAGCCGGGCTCGGTTTTAGCATCGACCTTGCGCGCCGAATACATGCGAAGCACCGCCTTGTCCGAATTCCAGTAGGCGAACGCGTTCATGCCGAGCGCTACCATGAAGGCGATCGCCATGCCGGCCTCGCCACCCAGCATGAAGCCGATGGCGAGGAACAGGCCGGTCATGCCGGCCAGCAGGATCGCGGTGCGTAGAAAATTCATCCCGTTTCTCTTGTCATGTCCCGCCCCTATGTGGGAAGACGGCAGGCGACAGGCAAGACGGGCCGGACAGGGAACGACAAATGAGCGACACGAAAAAGCAAAAGCCCGATGCCACGCCCGATACCGACGCCAAGCCGGATCCGGCGAAACCCGAAAAGCCGGCTGAATATGGCGGGCGCAAGGGCCCCGATCCAACCCGCTTCGGCGATTGGGAAAAGAACGGCCGCTGCGTCGATTTCTAATATTGCGATTATTTTTCTAAAGATATTCTCGTAAAAGAGGAAATAAGTCGTTTCATCGACCGCTTGTTCTTGATATGTTCACGGGAGCATACCCATATTGGACCAGGCGGATGATGACGGGCCCGACGCGAATGATGCGACAAATGCCCCACTGTTGGATGGCTGGCGCGGCGTTGGCGACCTTCATCGCGCTCATCCCACGCTCGGACGCCGCCCCGCGCGAAGTCCTGCCGGGCCCGGTGCCGGCTGAACTGGTCCGGGTGGTCGATGGCGACTCCGTCCTGGTCAGCGCCCGCATCTGGCTCGGCCAGCGGGTGACGGTCTCGGTACGCCTCGCCGGGATCGACGCGCCCGAAATACGCGGGCGCTGCGATGCCGAGCGCAAGCGCGCCCATCGGGCCCGGGAATTCCTGGTCCGCCGCCTCAAGGAAGGCAACATCGCGCTGGCCGACATTCATTACGGAAAATATGCCGGCCGCGTGGTCGCCCGCCTGCTGGATCGCGACGGTGTCGACCTCGGCGCCGCCCTGGTGAAAGCCGGCCTGGCCCGCCCCTATGCCGGGCGGCGGCGTTTGCCCTGGTGCTGAGGCTGGCTCCCCTCGCGGTTGCTTGCTACCCTTGTAACCAGTCACATGGAGTTCAAACAAAAACGATGACAGGAGAGGGCGACATCATGGCGAAAAGACTACAAGCCACACTCGTGGCGGGTTTGGTCGGTGCGGGGCTGCTTGCAGCTACACCGGTCGCCGCCGAGACCCCGGCTGAATTTTACAAGGACAATGTCATTACCATCATTCTGGGCGCTGGGCCTGGCGGTGGGTACGATCTTTACGCCCGGACGGTGATGAGCCATCTGGTCAAGCACATTCCCGGCAAGCCAAAATACATCCTTCAATTCATGCCCGGCGCGGGCGGGCAGAAGGCGGCTCAGTACGTTTACAACGTATCGTCCAAGGACGGCTCCAAGCTCGCCAAGCTGTCCAACATGCTGCCGGTCTTCCAGTTGCTGCGCGGCAACGTCAAATACGACGTGGCGAAGCTCAACTATATCGGCCGCGCTGCCTCGATGCAGTACGTCACCATGGTCTGGCACACGACCGGGGTGAAAAGCCTGGAAGATGCCCAGAAGGCCACGACCCCGATCATCTTCGGGTCGTCCGGCAAGAGCCAGTCGAACTACATCGTCCCCACCGTCATGCGCGAGCTGCTCGGCCTCAACGTCAAGGTGATCGCGGGCTATCCCGGCACGGCGGCGATCAACAAGGCGCTTGAGCAGGGCGAGGTCACCGGCCGCGCCGGCGCCTGGTCAAGCTGGATTTCGCGCGCCGGCCATCTGATCAAGTCGGGACAAGTCGTCGCCATCGCCCAATCCGGACTGGAAAAGGCAACCGGGATCACGAACGGCTACGGTCAGCCGACGCCGCTGCTGCTCGACCTCGCCAAGAACGACGATGAACGGGCGATTCTCAAGCTGCTGGCTTCGGATGCCGCGATCGGGCGCAATTTTTCGGTTCCGCCCGGCGTGCCGAGGGACCGGGTCAAGGCATTGTGCCGCGCGTTTGATGCGACCATGGCCGATCCGACTTTCCTGGCAAAGGCCAAGAAACGCAAGCTTATCGTCGAGCCCAAGACCTGCGAATGGCTGACCAAGACGGCGCGCGAAATCGTCGCCACGCCAAAACCACTGGTCGCCAGGGCCAAGGCGCTGCTGGGCTGGAAATAGCCGACGGACCGTCCAACAATTAGACAGGAAAGGCTGAAACAATGATCAGCAAGATTACAACCAAGATGATCGGGGCCCTCGCGGCGCTCCTGATTCTGTGTGGAGCGCCGGCGCACACCGCGCTGGCCGCCGACGGCCAGATCGAACTGGTGATCGGTACCGGCTCGATCAAGGGCAAGATATTCGCCATGGGCAATGGCGTTGCAACCGCGGTGGCGCTGGGCGGCAAGGGGGTCGCCATCTACAACTACGCCACCAAGGGCGCCAAGGATAACCTGAAGCGCATCTCCAAGAAGAAACGCGCCATCAACCTCGCCGCCGTACCGGCCAAGTCACTGGCCAAGGCGGGCGCCAAGCAGTTGAAGGCGATCAGCGGGCTGATGTCGCTTGGTACCCACAAGGGCGATACCGTGCTGCTGGTGGTGCGCAACAAGGCGCCCAAGGGCGTGTCCAAATCGGCCTACGCCAAGGCGGTCGGTGAGGTCGTCGCGGTGCTGAATAGCGCTGCTGCCGCCAAGATGATCAAGCGCGAATGGTCCGGCTGGTCACCCGCCAGCGGCGCCGGCGCGTTCAAGTCCGCTGGCGTAAAACGCCACGCGGCAGCCGCGATGTAACGCGCCAAGCGCACATCGCGTACAAACAACAAGAGCCGCCGGGCCACTAAAACCCGGCGGCTCTTTTTATTTGAATTATCGCCCCGGCGCTTACGCCCCCGCGCGGTTTTTGACCAGGTCGTCGACCACGGCGGGGTCGGCCAGGGTTGAGGTGTCGCCGATCTTGTCGACTTCGTTGGCGGCGACCCGGCGCAGGATGCGGCGCATGATCTTGCCAGACCGGGTCTTGGGCAGGCCGGGCGCCCACTGGATGGTGTCGGGTTGGCCGATCGGTCCGATTTCCTTGCGCACCCACTGAACCAGCTCGCCCCGCAACGCGTCGGTCGGCTCGTCGCCCGACATCAGCGTGACATAGGCGTAGATGCCCTGTCCCTTTACATCGTGCGGGAAGCCGACGACGGCGGCTTCGGCCACCTTGGGGTGGGCGACCAAGGCGGATTCGACTTCCGCCGTGCCGATGCGGTGGCCGGAAACGTTGATCACGTCGTCGACCCGGCCGGTGATCCAGTAATAGCCGTCTTCGTCCCGGCGACAGCCATCGCCGGTGTAAAACATGCCCTTGTAGGTCGAAAAATAGGTTTCGATGAAGCGCTGATGGTCCTTGAACACGGTGCGCATCTGGCCGGGCCAGGAATCCAGCAGCACCAGATTGCCCGATGCCGCGCCCTCGAGAATGGCGCCCTCGGCATCGACCAGCGCCGGGCGCACGCCAAAGAAGGGCCGCGTCGCCGAACCGGGCTTCAGCGCGGTCGCACCGGGCAGCGGGGTGATCATGATGCCGCCGGTTTCGGTCTGCCACCAGGTATCGACGATCGGGCAGCGCCCGTCGCCGACCACGTTGTAGTACCACAGCCAGGCTTCCGGGTTGATCGGCTCGCCCACCGTGCCAAGCAGCTTGAGCGATTTGCGGCTGGTCGCCTTCACCGGCCCGTCCCCGTCGCGCATCAGGGCGCGGATCGCGGTGGGGGCTGTGTAGAAAATCTCAACCTCGTGCTTGTCGCAGACCTGCCAGAAGCGCGAATAATCGGGGTAGGTCGGCACGCCTTCGAACATCACCGTGGTCGCCCCATTGGCCAGCGGCCCATAGACGATATAGGTGTGGCCGGTAACCCAGCCGACATCGGCGGAGCACCAATAGATGTCGCCGTCATGGTAGTCGAAGACGTATTCATGCGTCATCGAGGCATAGACCATGTAGCCGCCGGTGGTGTGCAGCACACCCTTGGGCTTTCCGGTCGAGCCGGAGGTATAGAGGATGAACAGCGGGTCCTCGGCGTTCATTTCCTCGGGCGGGCAATCGGGCGAGGCGTCGGCCATCAGGTCGTGATACCAGTGGTCGCGCCCGTCCTCCCAGTCGATCGTCCCGCCGGTGCGGCGCACCACGACGACTTTCTCGATCGACGGACATTCCGCCACCGCCGCGTCGGTGTTGGCCTTGAGCGGGATCGGCCGGCCGCCGCGTATGCCTTCGTCGGCGGTGATGACGATGTTGGAATCACAGTCATGGATGCGTCCAGCCAGCGACGTGGGGGAAAATCCGCCAAACACCACCGAATGGATCGCCCCGATCCGGGCGCAGGCCAGCATGGCGACCGCGGCTTCCGGGATCATCGGCATGTAGATGGTGATGCGGTCGCCCTTTTTGGCGCCGATCGCTTTCAGCCCATTGGAGAACTTGCACACCTCTTCGTGCAGCTCTCGATAGGTGATTTTCTTGTCCTGGTCGGGCTCGTCGCCTTCCCAGATGATCGCCACCTGGTCGCCACGGGTCGACAGGTGCCGGTCAAGGCAGTTGGCCGATGCGTTCAGCGTGCCGTCATGATACCAGCGGATATGCAGGTCGGCGGCGTCGAAGGACGCGTCCTTGACTTGGGTATAGGGCTTTATCCAGTTGATCCGCTTGCCGTGTTCACCCCAGAAGGCTTCGGGATCGTCGATCGAGGCCTGGTACATGGCCTGATACTTGTCGTCGTCGGCATGGGCCGCTTTCGCCACATCGTCCCGCACCGGGAAAAGCGTGTTGTCGGACATCCGCTGGTTTCCTTCCGTTCACTCTATATCCCTGGATTATGGGAAAGACGCGCCAGCGAGGCAAGGTGGTGGCGCGGCCCGGTGCGATTCCGCGCAATGCTGAAACGGTTGAGCCGCTCAGGCCCCGCTGTCGTCCGAACCGCCGCGCTTGGTGAACGGCACCAGCGACGGAACCCGCTTGCGGTAGTTCACATAGGCATCGCCCAGCAAGGCAATCAGGTCACGTTCCTCGATCTGGATTGCGATCAGGATATAGGCCGTGGTTACCGCGGCGAACAGCAGGTGCCCGGTGGTCATGTCGGGCGTCGCCCAGAAGGCGATGATGAACCCCACCATGATCGGATGGCGGACCAGCTTGTAGAAGCCCGGCATCTTGAATACCGGCGCGTCAGGCTGGCGCCCCTGCAAATTGTTGAAAACCTGGGTCAGCCCGAACAGCTCGAAATGGCCGATCATCAGCGTCGACAAAAGCACCACGACCCAGCCGATGACGAATACCGCCCACAGCGCCAGACGCCCAATCGGGTCGGCGACCTGCCAGACCGTCCCGGTCAGCGGTTGCCATTGCCAGTAGATCAGCAGAAGCAGAAGGCTGGCCAACAGCACGTAGGTGCTACGCTCGACCGATTGGGGCACGAACCGCGTCCACCACTGTTTGAACCCGGGGCGCGCCATGACGCTGTGTTGAACGGCGAACAACCCCAGCAGGATGACGTTGATGATGAGCGACGGAACCAGAGCCCCCGGGGCGCCCGAATCGATACCCTTGGGAACCATCAGGTTGCCGGTGAAGCCGATGGCATAAAGGAACGCAATCAGAAAGACGACATAGGCGACCAGCCCGTAAAGCAAGGCGATCATTTTACCCATCACATACCCCCGATTTTAAAAGGCGGGCGCGCTGGTGATCCGGCCGGATTGCTGCAGGTTGATGCCTGGTTCGGCCGTTTCTTCCCGCCTGATGGTTTTCCTAAGCGGTGACCGTGCATCGGATACGTCCGTGACGCAAGTTATTCGGTGCGCCCGATCAGGCTTCCAGCATGATCTGCCCGTCTTCGATCCGTACCCCGACCGGCGTCAGCGCCGCCCCCGGACAGGGACCGGCGAAACACTTTCCGCTCTCGATACGAAACAGCGCACCATGGTTGGCGCAGATGATTTCGGTTTTCTCTACCGTCAGGAAGGTGTGCGGTTTCCAGTCGAGCGTCGTGCCCTGATGCGGGCAGCAATTTTCGTAGCCGTGGACCGTATTCCCCTTGCGGATCACGAACATCGGCGCGCGGTCGCCGACGCAGAAGGCACGCCCGCCGGGATCGGCAATGTCGTCGAGCGCACACAGCACCGTGGCGCGTCCCCGGTCCTCGATCGGCGCCTCGGGGTCGCTCATCACCTTTACGGCTTGATGCCCGCCATCTTGCACAGGATTTTCCAGTGCTTGGGGCCGACCGGCACCACCGACAGGCGCGACTGGCGCACCAGGGCCAGATCGGCAAGCTCCGGGTCGGCCTTGACGTCGGCCAGTGTCACCGGGGTCTTCACCGGCGCCACCGCCTTGACATCGACCATGCCGAAGCGGCCCGACTGGTCGGTATGATCCGGATAATATTCCTTGACCACCTCGACCACGCCGACGATCCGCTTCTCATTGACCGAATGGTAGAAGAAGCCCCTGTCGCCGATCTTCATCGCCTTCATATTGTTGCACGCCTGGTAGTTGCGCACCCCGTCCCAGTGCTCGACGCCCTTTTTCACCTGGTCGTCCCACGACCACGCGCCCGGTTCGGATTTGAATAGCCAGTACTGCATTTTTTATCCTCCTATATGACTTTCGCGGCTCGCAAGATCCGATAGGTGTCGCCGCCGTCGATGGCGCAGTAGCGGCGCGGGGCATGCGGCGCTACCGCGACCTCACGCAAGCCCGCCAGCGCATCGTCCGCCAGTCCGCCGGCATGCTGCACGACCAGCACGTCGGCCGGCGTCCGCGCAAGCCGCACCAGGGCGTTGCCGGCATTGTACAGGGTTGCCGCGTCCAGCACCGCATCGGCCGGGTGATCCAGCCTGAGCATGGCAACCCCTACCGGCGCGCCGGCCAACGTGGTCTCGGCGAAGGCAATGTCACCCTGCCCCTCCGCCGGGGCGGTGTCGAGCAGCCCAACCAGCGCCTCGTCCGGGGTCTCCCTCAGCGCCGCGCGCCAGACCGGCTCTTCGACCGGGGCAACCGTGCCGCCAGTCCTGAACCCGCCCAGGTCGAACGGCAGGCAGTCGAACCAGCGCCCGGCATGGTTGGTCAGGGCCAGCGCGGCTTCATTGTTGCGAAAATGATCGAACGTCTCGGTGCCCAGGAACAGGGGCGCGGCCACGATCTCGTCATCGGTGACGATATCGATCTGGCACAGCATCGACAGGCGCTGGTGATCCGACATGCGGCGCAGCTCAATCTCCGACAGGCAATTATAGGTTTCGTACTGGATGAAGACCGGGCGGCTTTCCGGCCATGGCAAGCGCAGCCTGTTGCGCGCCACCTGACCGCCCTGGCGCGCTGATGACGTGCCCTCGACGATCTCGGTCGAACAGAAAAGCGCGCCCAGACTGGGTTCGGCCAGCGCCTCGGACAGCGGCGTCACTTCGCGCTCGCGCACCGCGTCGCAGGCATAAGTCACCAGCAAGTGGTTGTTGAAAACCTGTGCCATCGGCGTCGGTTCCTTGACCGACGTCTGCATGTAGTGCTCGCGGAAAAAGGTACCGAACACGCGCAGACATTTCGACACGTTCACATAGCAGGGATCGACATGCAGGTAGGGGGCGAGGCCGCGCTCAATCGGGGTAAGTTCTCTATACGTACGCCCGTCACCTTCGCCAGTCATTTCGCTGGCGCCGTTTTCGCTCATCCAGTGCTCTCGGTGCGGAACGGGCGGGTGAGCAGCCCGGCGATCGCGGCATCCACCGTTTCACCCCGGTTGAGCACCGAATCGACGGCTTCGGCGATCGGCATCTCAACACCCAGCCTTTTGCCCAGCGCGACCACGGCTTCGGCCGAGAAAACCCCTTCGGCCACGGTACGCCGCGACGCCATGATGTCGGCCAGTTGTTCGCCCTTGCCGAGCGCTTCACCCAATGAATAGTTGCGCGACTGGCGGCTAGTGCAGGTCAGCGTCAGATCGCCGAGCCCGGCCAGCCCCATCATGGTTTCGGGCCGCGCGCCCTTGGCGACGGCAAGCCGGGTCATTTCCGCCAGCCCGCGGGTAATCAGGGCGGCGCGGGCGTTGTCGCCAAACGCGCGGCCATGAGCGATACCACAAGCGATCGCCAGCACGTTCTTGACCGCCCCGCCGATCTCGGCGCCTATCACGTCATCGCTCAGATAGGGACGGAAATGGGTTTCGCCCAGCGCCGAGACCAGTGCGTCACCCGCCACCTTGTCGGTGCAGGCCAGCGTTACCGCGGTCGGCAGGCCGCGCGCCACCTCGGCGGCGAAGGTCGGGCCCGCCAGCATCGCCATTGGCCGGCCGGGCAGGGTTTCCGCCACAACCTCGCTCATGACCGCGGACGTGCCCTGTTCAATGCCCTTGGAACAGATCACCAGCGGTACGCCAGGGGCGAGATCGGTCGCCAGCCGTTCAGCGGTCGCGCGCAGGAACTGCGCCGGCGTCACCAGCAACACAGCGTCCGAGGCGACGGCCAGCGCGGTCAGGTCTTCGGTCGCCTCAATTCCATCCTGGAGCGTGACACCGGGCAGAAAAATCGGGTTTGCATGGTCGCCGTTGATCGCCTCGACTACCTCGGCTTCATGCGCCCACAACGTTACCTGGCACCCGGCGCGGTGCGCGACCATTGCCAGCGCCGTACCCCAGGCGCCCGCGCCAACAATGCCGATACGTTCTATGCTCATGTGTCCTGCATGCCCATCCGGCGTTCCACCGCAACAACATCATCGGGGCGCGCGAACGGTTCCGGCGCGGGTTCTCCCTCGCGGCGCGGCTGGCCGATGGCGGCGAAGAAGCCCTCCAGCCCGGCCGGCGCGATGACCCACATCATCACCAGTTCTTCCGCCCCTTCATTGATAATCTCGTGTTGCACGTCATAGCCCAGGAAGCAAGCCGTTCCGGGGATCAGCCTGTGGGGCGCGCCATCGACAACGACCGTGCCCGCGCCCTGGAAACAGATTTGCAACTCCACCTGACTGTCATGTGAATGCATGCGGATGCGCCCGCCCGGCGCCACTGTCTGAAACCCCATCGACAGTGCGTCAAAACCGGTCAGGTCGGGCGTTAGCTTGGGATCGGCGTGGCCGTTGGCCGGCACCGGCTGCCAGTAGGACGCCCCGTCCCCCGGCTGCATGACAACGGCGCGGCCCCGTGCCGCCTCATTGATTTCGCCCATTGCGCGCCCTCCCGTTGCGAAGCGGGCGGCAGTCTAGTGCATTATCCGCGCGGGCGAAATTGCGCCGACGACAAAGCGCCGGATTTTTGGATTTTCGTCGGGAAGCGGGCCGGTACGGATTTACCGGATAAGGTTTTACCGGCCGAGGACGTCGTCCTTGACGCTGCCGGCGATCACCATCACTTCGGCGATCAACTCCGCCGGGACGTTGAGCTGTTCCAGCGTATCCTGGAGATGCCCGGCGACGGCGTTGAAATGCTGGTCGGTAAGACCCCTTTCGACCAGTGGAGCATGGGCCGAGCGCATATCCTGCCCGGTATAGTCAGCCGGACCGCCGAACGCCATGCCGAGGAAGGCCTTCTGCTTGGCGCGCTGGTTGGTCAGATCGACGGATTCAAAGAACGGGGTCAGGATCGGATCGGCGATAACCCGGTCATAAAAAAGATCAACAGCGGCATCCAGAGCAGCGTTGCCACCAATTCTGTCAAACAGGCTTTCCGTCCCAATCGTATCCATAACCAACTCCCTTGCGTTAAATCCGGGTCGGTGGGCCAAGCGCGGCGCCACATTTAGCTTGGTGAAGCAACCTGAATAAAGGCTCGGAGTTAAAGATTGCTAAACGCCGGGGTCGAGCGGCCAGCGTGGCCGGGGCGCATAGTCGAGCCCGTCAACCAGCCCCAGCCGCAGCCGTTCCACGCCTGCCCAGGCGATCATCGCGCCATTGTCGGTGCACAGCTTGGCCGGCGGGGCGATGAACGAAAATCCCCGATCATCGGCCAGCCCGCCAAGCGTCGCGCGCAGGTGGGTGTTGGCGGCCACCCCGCCAGCTACCACCAGCGTGCCCCTGGGCCCATGGCTGTCGGTGAAGGCATCCATCGCGTTGCCGACTCTATCGGTGAATACCTCGCCCACCGCTTGCTGGAAGGCAGCGCAGAGATCGGCGGCGTCCTGCGCCGTGACCGGGCCCGGCGGCAGGTTTTCAATGCTGTGGCGCACCGCGGTCTTGAGGCCCGAGAATGAAAAATCGCAGCCCGCGCGCCCTTTCATCGGCCGCGGCAGGTGGAACCGCGATTTGTCGCCATCGGCCGCCAGGCGTTCGACCGCTGGCCCGCCGGGATAGCCCAGCCCCAGCATTTTGGCCGACTTGTCGAAGGCTTCACCGACCGCGTCGTCGATGGTGGTGCCAAGCCGGCGGTACTGTCCGACGCCGTCAACCACCAGAAGCTGGGTGTGCCCCCCCGAAACCAGCAGCAATAGATAGGGGAATTCCAGCCCGTCGGTCAGCCGGACGGTCAGCGCGTGACCTTCCAGATGATTGATCGCCAGAAACGGGATCGAGCGCGCGGCCGCGATCGCCTTGGCCGTCATCACGCCGACGATGACGCCGCCGATCAGCCCCGGCCCGCCGGTCGCCGCCACCGCGTCGAGATCGCCGAACCCTAAATCGGCTCGGCGCATCGCCTCATTGACGATCGGTTCTACCGCCTCGACATGGGCGCGGGCCGCGATCTCGGGCACGATGCCGCCAAACGGCGCGTGATCGTCAAATTGCGACCGCACAACGTTGGACAGGATGCGCCGTTCGCCATCGACCACGGCGGCGGCCGTCTCGTCGCAACTGGTTTCTATGCCGAGGATCTTCATGGCGCGCACCATAGCCGATTCCAACCCGGCGGATAATGCGTTAAAGAGTCACCATGGGAGCACATCTTCGTATCGCGACACGTGGCAGCCCGCTGGCCCTGGCCCAGGCGCACGAGACCCGGGACCGGCTGGCGGCGGCGCATGAGGCGCTTGGCGCCGAGGACGCGGTATCGATCGAGACCTACCGCACCACCGGCGACCGCATACAGTCCGGGCCGCTCGCAGATATTGGCGGCAAGGGGCTGTTCACAAAGGAGATAGAGGAAGCGCTGCTCGACGGGCGGGCCGACATTGCCGTCCATTCGATGAAAGACGTGCCGACGGAACTCCCCGACGGGCTGATCATGGCTGCCCTGCTGCCGCGCGAGGACGTGCGCGATGCGCTGATCGCGCGCCAGGCAACCGCGCTGGACCAGCTTCCCGCCGGTGCGCGGGTCGGCACCGCCTCGCTCAGGCGCAAGGCGCTGCTGCTGGCGAAACGCCCCGACATCAGGGTCGAGACGCTGCGCGGCAATGTCCAGACCCGGTTGGAGCGGATTGAAGCCGGCGAGTTCGAGGCGACATTTCTAGCCGCCGCCGGGCTCAAGCGGCTCGGGCTGATCGACCGGGCGAGCGCGCTGCTCGATCCCGACGACATGCTGCCCGCTGTGTGTCAGGGCGCGATCGGCATCGAATGCCGCGCCGACGACGGCAAAACCCTTGCACTGCTTGCGGCGCTGAACCATGAGGAAACCGCCAGCCGCATAGCCGCCGAACGCGCCTTCCTGGCGGCGCTCGATGGTTCCTGCCGCACGCCGATCGCCGCTCTCGCCACGCTCGAGGGTGATGCCATCCGGCTGCGCGGGCTGATCGTGCGACCCGACGGGTCCGAGACGCTGGCCGCCGAGCGCGCGGCGCCTGTCGGCGACGCCCGGGCGCTGGGACGCGATATCGGCGACGAGCTGCGCCGTCGCGCCGGACCCGGTTTTTTCGACGAAGGCGGTTAGGTGGGCATGGCCCCGCGCGTCCTGCTTACCCGACCTCGCGATGACGCCGCGGCGGACGCTGTTACCCTCGAACAAAAGGGCTACCAGACCACCATCGAGCCTCTGCTGGTCATAGAGCCGATCGCGGCCATGCTGGATCTGGCCGCGGCGCAGGCGGTGCTGGCGACCAGCGCCAACGGGGTGCGCGCGCTCGCCGCCGCCGTCGCCACGCGCGATGTGCCGATGTTCGCGGTCGGCGATGCAACGGCGCGCGTCGCGTGTGACGCGGGCTTCACATCGGTCAATAGTGCCGCGGGTGATTCGCGCGATCTCGCCCGGTTGATTGCCGCGACACTCGACCCGAAAGCGGGCCCGCTTGTGCATGTCGCGGGCGAAGACGTCGCCGGCGATCTCGCGGAATCCCTGTCCGGGCGCGGCTTTGCGGTTTTGCGCCGGGTGCTTTACCGGGCCCGGGCGCGGGCCGCGCTGACGCCAGACGTCGCGCGGGCGATCAAGGACGGGGCGATCGACGCGGTGCTGTTTTTCTCTCCCCGCTCAGCGCGAACCTTTGTAAGCTTGATGACGGCGGCGCGGCTTGCGCCCGCCCGTGCCGGCATGGCGGCGATCTGCCTGTCGCGCGCGGTGGCGGATGCCGCGACCAGCGCGGAAGACGGTGCGGAAAAAGCGGTGGCGTGGCGCGCGGTATGCGTCGCGGCCCGGCCCGACCGCGCGGCATTGTTCGAAGCGCTGGACGCCTGGAAAGTGCAACAGTTCACAGGTTCATCGTGACCGATCCCAATACGTCTTCCTCCGGACCCGGCGGAGATACGCCGGAAAAGACAGTGACCAGAACGGAGACAAGCGCGCGGCCACGCCGCCGCCCGCGCTACTTCCTCGTCAGCTTCACGATGCTGCTGCTGATTCTTGCCGGCGCCTATATCTCCTGGCCGCTGTGGCGCGACACGTTGCCCGGCTGGGCGCGGGCCGGGCTGACGCCGGTGATGGAGGCCGGGCGCGGTGGCGCCATGGAAGGGCGTCTTGCGACGTTGGGCAAACGGCTTAACCGGATCGAGACCGCACTCGGCGCGCTGCGCAAGGATCTCGCCCAAGTGGCGCGGCCCGACCCCGCTGCCGCGATTGCCGCCGCCAAGCGCGTGACGGCGCTGGAGAACACGCTCGCCGAGCTCAGGGCCGACGTGGTCGAAAAGGCCGGCGGCACCGAGCTGGCCCGCCTGGCCGCCCGGCTTGATGCGGTGGAAAACAGACCCGCCCCCGTCGCCAGCAACGCCGGGCCCGAAGCCACGGCGGCGATCGAGACACTGCGTGCGCAGTCGGCCCGCCGCATGGCCACGCTCGAAAAGGAAAACGACGCATTGCGGCATACCATCGCCGGCATCAACCAGCGCATCGGCGCGATTGGCGCGACCGCATCGGCCCCGGCCGGACCGGGCACGGGCAACGCGCTGTTGCTCGCGGTTGGCCAACTGCGCGAGGCAACACGCGGTACAGGGGGATTCGCGGAAGCGCTGGGCGCCGTCGCGGCGCTGTCCAGGGGCGATGCCACGATCACCGCGATGACCGCGAAGCTGACGCCCCATGCCGGCAAGGGAGTCGCTGATTTGACCCTTTTGAGGTCGCGATTTGCCACGGCCGCGGGCGCGATCGCGCGTGCTGACATGGCGCCCGCCGGCGGTAACTGGGTCGATCGCACTATCGCCCGGATTTCCAATCTGGTCACCATCCGCCAGGTCGGGGAAACGGCGGCCGCCAGGAACGACGCGCAAGGGCTGATCGCGCGGGCCGAACTGCGCCTCGCCGCCGGAGATCTGGCCGGCGCGGTAGCGGCGCTCGGCCGCCTGCGGGACGCGCCGGCAAAGGCGGCGGCGGCCTGGCTGGCCGCCGCGCGCGCCCGGCTCGCCGTTGATGCGGCTGTCGCCGGCCTGTTCGCCCACGCGCTGGGCGCGGTATCGGCGGAGCCACGCGGATGATCCGTATGCTGTGGTTCGTCATCGTCACCACGACGATCGTCGTGGGCGCGGTGTGGATCGCGGAACGGCCGGGCGACGTCATGCTGGCATGGGGCGACTGGCGCGTCGGCATGCGCATGTCGGTGCTGGTGCTGGCCATCCTCTTATTCGCTATCGTGGTGGCGCTGGCCTACCGGCTTTGGGTCGCGCTGCGGCGATCGCCCGACGCGCTTCGCCACGGCTGGCGGCAATCGCGGCGCGAAAGGGGCTACAAGGCGCTGACCCAGGGCATGGTGGCCGTCTCGGCCGGCGATGGCGAGGAAGCCAGGCGCCAGGCGACCAAGGCCGACGTGCTGCTGAATGATCCACCACTGACCATGCTGCTATCGGCCCAGGCGGCCCAGCTCAATGGCGACGAAGCCGCCGCCAGGCGCTACTTCACCGCCATGCTGGAGCGGCCCGAAACCGCGTTTCTCGGCATAAGGGGTCTGTTGATGCAGGCGCGGCGTGATGGCAACGGCGCGGAGGCGCTGGCGCTCGCCGATCGGGCCTATACGCTCCGCCCCAAAACACCCTGGGTGCTGAGCACCAAATACGAGCTGGAAGCGCGCGCCGGCCATTGGCGAACCGCCATCGGAACGCTTGAGGAAGCGGCCAAGCGGGGGGCTTTTCCCCCTGCGGAATTGCTGCGCTTTCGGGTAACGACCCTGCTCGGCGCCAGCCTTGATGCGGGGCGCGACGGGCACGACGATGAAGCGCTGAACTTCGCGCGCCGCGCCTGCGACGCCGATGCGAACGCGCTTGCCGCCACGCTTCGCCATGCCGCCCTGCTGGCGAAAGCCGGGCGCAAACGCCGCGCCGTGCGGATCATAGAACAGGGCTGGGCGCGCCATCCCCATCCCGAGCTGGCGCGGCTTTACGCCACGCTCGCCGATAACGACAACGCGCTTCTGCGGGTCAAACAAACGGAAAAACTGATCGCCGCAAATCCGAATGATCCGGAAAGTCATTTCGCGCTGGCTATCGCCCATCTCGAGGCTCAGCTCTGGGGCGCGGCGCGGACCCATCTTGACGCCGCCTCCGGCGATACCCCGACGGCGCGCGTGTGTCAGGCCATTGCGCGGGTCGAGGAACAGGATGTCGGCGA
>JAZFSB010000127.1:0-2213 GCA_036445935.1 Alphaproteobacteria bacterium
CCGCCGCGAAAATCGACCCCCAGGTTGAGCCCATTGACCAGGAACACCGCGAGAGATGCCGCGATCAGACAGGCGGAGAACACCAGGAATATCTTGCGGCGGCCCAGGAAGTCGAGCTTGGGATTGAGTGGGATTTTTCGAAACAGAGCCATGATCCGCGCCCCTAGATCGCCAGCGCCTGGGGCCGCTTGCGCCGCAGCCAGGTGACCATGAGCAGGCGGGTCAGCATAAGCGCCGTGAACATCGAGGGGACCAGGCCGAGCGACAGCGTGATTGCAAAGCCGCGCACCGGCCCGGTGCCGAAGATCAATAGCAGGAACGCGGCGATCAGCGTGGTCAGGTTCGAATCAGTGATCGTCGTGATGGCCCGGCGGTAGCCGGCGTCGATCGCGGTCACCGGCCCGCGGCCGTTATGGGTTTCCTCGCGTATGCGCTCGAAGATCAGCACGTTGGCGTCCACCGCCATGCCGATGGTCAGGACGATGCCGGCGATGCCCGGCAGGGTCAGCGTCGCCTGCAGGCCCGAGAGCGCGGCCAGGATCAACAACAGATTGACCAGCAGCGCGACATTGGCCATCACGCCGAACAGGCCGTAGGTCGCGGCCATGAACACGATCACCAGGACCAGGCCGAGCAGGCTGGCGATCTTGCCGGCGGCGATGGAATCGGCGCCCAGGCCCGGACCGACCGTGCGTTCCTCCAGGTAGGTGAGCGGCGCCGGCAGCGCGCCGGCGCGCAGCAGCAGCGCCAGGTCCTGGGTCTCCTGCACCGTGAAGCCGCCGGAGATGATTCCGCTGCCGCCGCAGATCGCGGATCTGATAACCGGCGCGCTGATCACTTCGTCATCGAGAACGATCGCGAAACGGACGCCGACATTCTGGCGCGTCGCCTCGCAAAAACGTTTTCCGCCCACGGCATCGAAGGAAAAACTGACCACCGGCTGGGCATCCTGGAAGTTGGGCGCGGCATTGGTCAGGGACTCGCCGCTGACCATGACGCGCTTCTTGATCGCGTAGCGAAAGAGGTTGCCCGCCGAATTGCGTTCGTTGTCCGAAAACAAATACTCGGTGCCGGCCGGCGCCCGGGTCCCGTTCGGATCGGCGTTCTCATCGACGAAGCGGAACGTCATCTTCGCGGTCTTGCCGATAATCTCCTTGACCCGCTCCGGGTCGCGGACGCCGGGCAACTGAACCAAGATGCGATCGTCGCCCTGGCGCTGAATGCTGGGTTCGCGGGTGCCGAGCTCGTCGATCCGGCGGCGGACGATCTCGATCGATTGCTCGACCACGTTGCGGCGGCGCGCGTCCAAGGCCTGGGGTGTGTACGTCAGGCGGAAGGTGCCGGTGTCGGAGACATCGACCAGAATGTCACCGGCCAGATCGCGCACGATTTGCCGGGTGCGGTCGATGGTGCTCGCATCGCGCAGGGTAAAGGTGGCGGCATCGCCATCGACGCCCAGATCGGTGTAACCGAGCCCGGCCTTGCGCAAATCCCCGCGCAGGCTATCGACCAGATTGTCGAGCTGCTCGCGGACCACATAGTCGAGATCGACCTCGATAAGCAGATGCGACCCGCCCTGCAGGTCGAGACCCAGGTTGACCTGCTGGCTCGGGGCCCAGCCGGGCAGGCTGTCGGCGGTATCGCGATCGAGCAGGTTGGGCGCCGCGAACGCCACGCCGGCGATCAGCACGGCGATGACCAGAAACAGCTGCCATCTCGGGAATTGAACCATGTCGTCTCGGGATCCGGGAAAACTTAGTTGAGGAGCCTGGGCGCCTGGCGCCTAGCTGTCCGGCTTCTTGCCGCCGAGGCCGAGCAGCTTGCCCAGCCCGGCGCCGAGGCCGCCACCACCACTACCTGCGCCGCCGCCACCTGTGCCGATATCGTTGGCCGGCTTCTTGTCCGCGCCCTTGGCGCCCTTGGACGCCGGTTGGGGTTTGGTGAGGATTTCCTGAATCGTGTGGCGCATCACTTTGACCCGCACCCCGTCAGCGATCTCGATCTGGATTTCGTTGCCCTCGGGCACCTTGGTCACCGTGCCGATCAAACCGCCGCCGGTGACCACCTTGTCGCCACGTTTGAGCGCCTCGACCATGGTCCGGTGGGCCTTCATCTTTTTCTGCTGCGGCCGGATCAGCAGGAAGTAGAAGACCACGAAGATAAGAACGAGCGGCAATAACTGGATCATCCCCCCGGCGCCTCCGTCTACGGCG
>JAZFSB010000128.1:0-4268 GCA_036445935.1 Alphaproteobacteria bacterium
CCACCCTTTGGAGTATCCGGTGGGGTGGCGGGGTGGGGGAGCGGGCCGGTGCCGCCAACGTTACCTCTTTCCGATCTTCTTCACCGTGCGTTCTGGCGTGCCGATATAGGCGGATAGCGGACGGATCAGGCGGTTATCGGCGTTCTGTTCCAGATAATGCGCCGACCAACCGGTGATCCGGCTCATCACGAAGATCGGCGTGAACAGATCAATATCGAACCCCATCATGTAATAGGCGGGACCGGCCGGGTAATCGAGATTGGGATAGATGCCCTTCTCGTCCACCATGATCCGTTCCAGCACATCTTCGATCTCGAGCCAGCGATGGTCGTCCTTCCAATTCGCCAGATCGAGCAGGCAGTTGCGCATGGTTGGTACGCGGGAATCGCCCGACCGATAGACCCTGTGGCCGAACCCCATGACCACGCGCTTGTCCGCCATCGCCTTGCGCAGCCAGGCCTCGGCCTTATCCGCACTGCCGATTTCCATCAGCATATGCATCACCGCCTCGTTGGCGCCGCCATGCAGCGGCCCCTTGAGCGCGCCGATGCCGGCGGTCACCGCGCTGTAGATGTCCGACCGGGTCGAGGCAACGACGCGGGCGGCGAATGTCGACGCGTTAAAGCTGTGTTCGGCATAGAGGATCAGCGAGATGTCGAAGGCGCGCACCACCTGTTTCGGCGGCACCTTGCCGAAGCACATATTGAGAAAATTCTCCGACATCGACAGGTCGTCGCGCGGCCGCACCCGGCGCTTGCCGTTGCGGTAGCGGTAATCCGCCGCGATCATGGTCGGAATCTTGGCCAGCAGATCCATGAAACGCCGACGGTCGGCCGCCTCCGGCTCGCCGCCCCAGGCAACCTCGGTGGTGCCGAGATAGCTGACCGACGTGCGGATGGTGTCCATCGGGTGCGCCGATTTGGGGAACCGCCTGATCACCGCCAGATGATCGGGCGTGAGCTCGCGCCGGGAACGCTCGTCGCGCCGGAAAGTGCGCAGCCGGGCGCGGCTCGGCAATTCGCCATTGAGCAGCAGATAGGCGACTTCCTCAAAGCAGCAATCGCGGCACAGATCCTGCACCGGATAGCCGCGATAGGTTAGCGAATTGGTCTCGGGCATGACCTTGGAAACCGCGGTCTCGTCCACCGTGACCCCGTGCAGCCCCTTATAAATGGGCGGCCGGTTTTGTCCTTTTCGCGCTGTCGCCATATTTTCCTTCCCTCGCCGGCGATACCGGCGCTCAGATATCAATCAAGATCAATTCGTGCGTTTCAATTCCTCACTCGTCACCCTCGGGCTTGACCCGAGGGTCTCCTGCCGGACGCCGCTTTGCCCTTCGCCGAGATTGCCGGGTCAAGCCCGGCAATGACGATTGTAAGTGAGTGGAAAACTGCTCTGACTCCATTCGGCTCTCAGATCTTGAAGTTGAATACGCCCTGATCGAAACGGTTGTAGTCCTCGTAGCGGATCAGGTCGTAGAGCTCTTTTCGAGTCTGCATCCTGTCGACCAGCCCGGCCTGGGTGCCGGTCTCGGCGATCTCAGCCAGACCTTCCTGGATGGCCCCCATCGCGAGGCGCAGCGTAGTGACCGGATAGATCATCACGTTGTAGCCAAGATCGGCGAGCTGGCCGGCCGACAGCAGCGGCGTCTTGCCGAACTCGGTGATATTGGCGAGCAACGGCACGTCGATCGCGTCGCGGAAGGCGGCGAATTCCGCCTCGTCGCGCATCGCTTCCGGGAAGATCGCATCGGCGCCGGCATCGACATAGGCCTTGGCGCGATCGATGGCGGCCTCCATGCCTTCCGATGCACGCGCATCGGTGCGCGCGAACAGCACGAAGTTGCGGTCGGTGCGCGCGTCCGATGCGGCCCGGATCTTGCGCACCATCTCGTCGCGGCCAACCAGCGTCTTGTTGTCAAGATGGCCGCAGCGCTTGGGGTTCACCTGATCTTCCATATGGCAGGCGGCGATGCCGGCCTCTTCCATCTCCTGGATGGTGCGGGCCGCGTTCATGGTCTCGCCGAAGCCGGTATCGATGTCGATCATCGATGGCAGGGAAGTAACGCGCGCGATCTGGCGTCCTCGCCCGGCCACTTCGCTGAGCGTGGTCAGCCCGATATCCGGCAGCGCCAGATCGGCCGAGATTGCGGCGCCGGATATATAAACGCCGTCGAACCCCTGGCGCTCGACCTCGACCGCGACAAGTGGCGAAAACGCGCCCATGAAGCGCAGCAGCCGGCCCGAGGTGAGCGAGTCTCGAAAATCAGCGCGCTTTTGGGCCGCGGTTTTCTCGGAAAACAGCATCAGAATATCCCCCTGTCATCGCGGTCGGCGTTAATGAGGACCGCGTCGTCGAGCACGACGGAAAGGCCGCGCACCTCGTCCGCGGTAAGTTCGGGCAGGCGCTGGGCCAGGTCAAGAAAGCGGCGGCTTTCACCCTCCGATATCAGCCCCTCGGTCAGGGTCTCGAACTTGGCGATATAATCCGCGCGGACAAATGGCTTGGCGCCGGCGCTGTGCGCGTTGGCCAGGGCCAACTGATCGACCACGGTCGAGCCGCCCTTCATGGTGATTTCGACCCGGCCACCGAAGGCAAGCTCCTTCGGGTCGCTGGCGTGATAACGTCGGGTCCATTCGGCATCCTCGGCGGTCGAAACCTTGTGCCACAGCCGCACCGTGTCGTCGCGACCGGCGCGTTCCGGCGTGTAGGAGCGCACATGGTGCCATTCGCCGTCCTGCAGGGCGACGGCGAAGATGTACATGATCGAATGATCCAGAGTCTCGCGGCTGGCACGCGGGTCCATCTTCTGCGGATCACCGGCCCCGGTGCCGATCACGTAATGGGTGTGATGGCTGGTATGGATGACGATGCTTTGGATCGCTTCCAGATCGTCGATCTGGTCCCGCATGCGGAAGGCCAGATCGATCAGCGCCTGGCTTTGATATTCCGCCGAATGCTGCTTGGTGAAGGAGTCCAGGATCGCCCGCTTGGGCTCGCCCGGTATGGGCAGCGCCACGTCATAGGACGCGCCCGGCCCGTTCAGCATCCAGGCGATGACCCCGTCCTCGCCTTCATAGATTGGCGACGGCGCCCCCTCGCCCCGCATGCAGCGGTCGACGGCTTCTATGGCCAGCTTGCCTGCATGGGCGGGCGCGAAGGCCTTCCAGCTCGAAATCTCGCCCTTGCGCGACTGGCGCGTGGTGGTGCTGACATGCAGCGCCTGCTGGATCGACTGATAGATCACCTCGACCGGAAGCCCAAGCAACGTGCCGATGCCAGCCGCCGCCGAGGGCCCGAGATGGGCGATATGGTCGATCTTGTGTTCGTGCAGGCAGATGCCATGCACCAGATCGATCTGAATTTCATAGCCGGTGACGATGCCGGCCAGCAGCGCCTTGCCGTCCCGGCCGGTCTGCTGGGCAACGGCGAGGGTGGGTGGAATATTGTCGCCGGGATGGGCGTAATCCGCCGCCAGGTACGTGTCGTGGAAATCGAGTTCACGCACCGCCGTGCCGTTCGCCCAGGCCGCCCATTCCGCATCCACTGTCCGGTCCAGCGGCAGACCAAATACCGTGGCAGCGCCGTCGCGCGGATGGGCCAGCGCTTGCGCGCGCGCGCACGCCGGCGGGGTGCGGTTGATCGCGGCGATGGCGACCGAAGCGTTGTCGATGATGCGGTTGATGACCATGTCGGCGACCGCCGGTTCGATCGGCGCTGTATCGGCCGCGACGGCCGCGATCTTCCAGGCGAGTTGATCTTCCCGTTCTAGTGTTGAACTTGAGGAATAGACTTTAACTTGATGATTTTTCATATGAAACGATATGCCCCGGCAGGTGTATTCGAATCATAGCGGAAACCGGATGGCCCGTCCAAGACACCGCCTTGCCGCCCCGTGGCTCCTGTGATGTGATGCCGACCATCGCACGGGAACGGGGAGCGTACGCCGGATGATCGTCGAACAGAGAATCTACACCCTGCACCCGGGCAGGGTGCCGGAATATATGCGGCTCTATCAGGACGAGGGGCTGGAAATCCAGCGACCTATCCTCGGCAATCTGATCGGCTGGTACTACACCGATTTCGGGCCGCTGAACCAGATCATCCACATGTGGGGCTATGACAGCTACAAGGAGCGCGACCGCCGCCGTGCCGAGTTGCACCAGAGCGCCGACTGGCGCGGCTTCCTCGCCAAGATCCGCCCGCTCATGTTGAAACAGGAAAACAAGACCCTGATCCCCGCCCCCTGGTCGCCGGAAAGCTGAAAA
>JAZFSB010000129.1:0-3658 GCA_036445935.1 Alphaproteobacteria bacterium
CATTTCGACAATCGCTGAATCGAGAAGTGCCCTTTAGTTACTCGATCAAAATTTTCGACCCAGGGGCGCAGGGCGAACTTGCCCATGCCGAAGGCCGAGGTCGTGAGCGCCGCCGCCACCTCCCCCGGATCGAGGTCAATCAACGGACCCGGCACCCGCCGGCTGGGGTTGAACACAACCAGGTCCGGCGCGCCTTCCGAGCCATCCACATCCGCGAACAGGGCCGCCACTTCCTCGGGCTTACCCGCATCGCAGGCGACGGCCCGGGCACCGGTATCGGCAACCAGTGCCGAAAGCTTGCTCACATCGCGCGCCGCCAGGACGACCTGGGTACCCTGCTGCGTCAGGGCGCGGGTCAGAGCGGCGCTCAGCCCTTGACCGGCGCCTACGATAACCGCTACTTCTGAATTGCCCACGGTGACCTCCCGGGTTTGCTTGGCTGGGGATCCAGTCTACATATTACCCAGCCAGGGGACATGTTCCGGGGCGCGCGTGTATTACAATGGCCGGCAGCTATTCCCATCGTTGCCGAGCAAGGAGGTGCGATGATTACCGACCTCGACGACCTCGTAGGGCGTATCCAGGACGGCGCCAGCGTCGCCGTGGCGCCGGACTACTCCGGTTGCGCCATGGCCGCCGTACGCGCACTGATCCGCCACGGCACGGGCAATCTGCACCTCCTCGCGGTGCCCCAGGCGGGCTTCCAGGCAGACATGCTGATCGGAGCCGGCAGCGTCAGCAGCGTCGAGACAGCCGCCATCACCCTCGGTGAGCACGGCTTCGCGCCTCGATTCACCGATGCCGTCAAGAACGGCCGGATCCTGCTTCGCGACGCCACCTGCCCGGCCATCCACGCCGGCCTGCAGGCGGCAGAGAAAGGCATTCCGTTCATGCCCCTGCGGGGCATTCTCGGATCAGACCTGCTGGTCCAACGGGACGACTGGCAGACCCTGGACAATCCCTTTTCCGAGGGCGACCCCATTGTCGTGTTGCCGGCTATCCGGCCCGATGTTGCGTTGTTCCACGCGGCCCGCGCCGACCGTCAGGGTAACGTGTGGATCGGCGTGCGCCGTGAACTCATGCTGATGGCCCACGCCGCGAAGAGTACGCTGGTGACCGTAGAGGAGATCAGCGACGACGATTTGCTCGCCGATGAAGCCTATGCCGCGGGCACGATTCCGGCTCTCTATGTGAGCGCCATCGCGCAAGTGCGCGACGGCGCCTGGCCCGTGGGCCTGGCGGGGCGCTATCCAGCCGACACGGCACATCTCAGTGAGTACACGCGACTCGCCAAGACGGCCGCCGGCTTTCAACAGTACCTGGACGAACACGTTCGCAATCGCGCCTCGGCCGCGTAGTGCAATACCGCACCGAAGAGTTGCTCATCACCGCCATCGCGCCGATGCTCGAAGGCCTCGCGCACGTGGCGGTGGGGGCGGCATCGCCTGTTCCCGGGGCCGCTGCTTTGCTGGCGCGGCATCGAAGCGCAGGCCGTCTGCGCGTGTCGATACTCGCCAGTGAACACCACACTTGCTTCACCGACGGGGGCCGCGAGATTTTCGACTGCGCGGCCCAGGGCCGCATCGATGCCTTTTTTCTGGGCGGCGGTCAGATCGACGGCGGCGCGAATATCAATCTAGTGGGGATCGACGGTTACCCCCGAAGCCGGGTGCGATTCCCGGGATCCTTCGGTTCGGCCTTCATGTATTTCGTCGTGCCGCGGGTGATTCTGTTCAGTGTCGAACATTCGCGACGGGTAATGGTGCCTCGGGTGGACTTCGTCAGCGCGCCGGGAACCAGCCCGGACCGGGTGTACCGGCCTGGCGGTCCCTATGGGCTGGTAACCAGCCGCTGCGTGTTTCGTTTCCAGAAAGAAAGCGCGCGCTTCGTGCTGCACAGTGTGCATCCGGGTCAATCTCTCGACGACATCCGTGAACACACGGGTTTCGAGTTCGACGTGCCGGCAAAGATCAACCCGACGCCGGAACCCACCGCCGAGGAACTGGCTCTGATCCGAGGCCAAGTGGGAGCCGACATCGGCGAAACCTATCCGGCTTTTGCCCGACGGGTTTTGGAACTGGAAGCCAACAGGATTTGAAGCGGCCAACCTGCCGCGACCGGTAGCGTCCCGCCACAGCCGCACTACCAACAATGACCGCCGAATCGGCACGATTGTCGACGCGCCCCGCGGCGCATTCCATACGCGAGCACTTGCGGCGCACGCTGCATCTTGCCGTGCCGGTAATGCTCGGGCGTATCGGCATACTGATCATGGTGGCGGTGGACACGGCAATGACCGGGCATCGAGGGCCGGTGGAACTCGCCTACTACGCCCTGGCGTTGGCGCCCCAGATCCCCATGCTGCTGGTCGGCATCGGTTTGCTGCTGGGTACCGTTGTCCTCACTGCCCAAACCGACGGCGCCGGCGACACCCGCGCCTGCGGCCGTATCTGGCGCGTGGCATTGATCCACGCGGCGGTTCTCGGCGTGCTCTTCATGGCGCTCTGCCAGGGCGGTGGACACTTTCTCGCCTGGAGCGGGCAATCCCCGGATCTCGCCCGCGGCGGTGGACGAGTGCTGGTCATGCTGGGCTGGGGACTGCCGGGTATGCTGCTGTTTTCCGCCAGCACGTTCTGGCTCGAAGGCATCAGCCGGCCGCTGCCCGGGATGTTCGTCATGCTGGCGGCAAATATTCTGAACATCGTCTTGAACTGGGTATTTATCGACGGAAATCTCGGCGCGCCGGCCCTGGGCGCCGAAGGCGCGGCCCTGGGCACCACCATTGTTCGTTGGTTCATGTTCGCCGCCATCGCCGCCTACGTGTGGACCCGCCTGGATCGGCAACACTACGGGTTGGCCCTGGGACGGGTGGCCGGAAGCCATCTGGGTAAACGCCTGCGCCGTATCGGCTATCCCATGGGGCTCGCTCACGGCCTGGAAGCGTCGGCATTTTCCAGCATGACGCTGTTCGCCGGACTGCGGGGCGCGGTGGAAGTGTCCGGTTACCTGGTGGCGATGAATCTGGTGGCAACCGTATTCATGGGCGCCATCGGCTTTGCCACCGCCGCCAGCGTACGGGTCGCCAACGCCGTCGGCCGCCATGATGCCCACGGCGCCCGCGCCGCCGGCTGGGTGGCGGTGGGCGCGGGCGGCGCCGTCATGTTAGTTGTCGGGATCTTCTTCTTCACGCTTCCAGGTGCCCTCAGCGCCATCTATGCCAGCGATCCCCGCATCACCGCGGTGGCCGTGCCGACGCTGCTGGTAGCCGCTTTCGTGCTGTTACCCGACGGCATCCAAGCGGTGCTGATGGGCGCCCTGCGGGGTACCGCCGACGTGTGGCCCGCCACCGCGCTCTACCTCATCAGCTTCTGGGGCGTCATGGTCCCCTGCGGCTACTACCTGGGCATCACTCGCGGCGGCGGCGCGCCGGCACTCATGCAGGGGATCCTCATCGGCTGCCTGCTGGCGTCGGTGCTGATGGGCTGGCGCTTTCACGTCGTCTCCAAAGGCGCCGTGAACCGAGCCTGATGGCCCCGAACGAAACCCGGGTCAGAGACGGATTTCTGCTCGCCGATTCAAATAAGACGTTGGATGTCGCGCAGGCGCCGGCAAAAGATTCCGAGTTCATCCATGTGTGCAATAGTGTTGGCGAAATACT
>JAZFSB010000130.1:0-9213 GCA_036445935.1 Alphaproteobacteria bacterium
GTCCCTCCGGTCATGACACATACGTCCGAGGAACTGAAAGAATTGTCGAGCGACGATCGGATTTCGGTGGTCAACCTCGATACTTTTCGATTTTCCGGAGACGATAAAAACGGCGATACGGCTCTGAAAAAGGCCCGGGATAGCAAGCGGGATCGCGACGGTCTTCAGTCTATCCTGATGGGGCGCTCCGTCACCAAATGCACAAATTTCCAAAAGTTCCTTTATGCCGTTCACGGTACACGGAAGCTCGCGTTGCGCTCCGTTGCGCTGGCCTTGTCGGGTGCAGGCGCCATCTTCACCGGAGGAACATCGCAGGCACTGAGCGCGGCATCGACCGGCATCCAAGGCTTCGATGAAGCTTACGATGCCGAGATACTCCAGCAACAGTCGATCACCTTGATTCTGCAGACCATCAATATTTCGCGGACGGCATTGGCGAATGAGATCAAAGAGAATCGCAAAGGGGACAAAAAAGCTTATCCTGCCGAGGAAGCAATTTACGACGTGGAGCGATATCACTCGCTGTGTTCGTTGACGAAAGCGATTTCCAAACTGGCGAAAGCCGTCCAGGAGAACGAAGACAACAAGAAAAAAATCAAAGACATAAGTGATGAACGTGACGTACTTAAACTGCAGAATGCCATTATGGCGAGACAGGCCGTACCATCAGACGCTTCCAATGATGTGAAGGCCAATGCACAAAAGCTAATCGATCAAGCCGAGAATAAACTGACAAATAAATGAATCAGAATCTCTAATGAAATGGTCGGTCCGCGGCTGATCGCCTGACGCGTCGTTCCGCCCCCGCCGCCTCAGCCGATCTCGAAGATGCCGTCGATTTCTACGGCGGCGCCGCTGGGCAGCGTGGCGGTGCCGATGGCGAAGCGGGCGTGGCGGCCGACATCGCCGAAGATTTCGACTATCAGGTCCGACGCGCCGTTCATTACTTGCGGCGGCTGGGTGAAATCGGGTGTCGCGTTGACGAAGCCGCCCAGCTTGACCACCCGCGTTACCCGGTCGAGATCACCGTCGCAGGCGACCTTGAGCTGGGCGATGAGGTTGAGCGCGCAGATCCGCGCCGCGCGCTGGCCGGTCTCGAGATCGACGTCGGCGCCGAGCTTGCCTTCGATCAGCCCGTCCTCTCCCATCGAGACCTGGCCCGACACGAACACCAGATTGCCGGTGACGACGAACGGTATGTAGTTGGCTCGCGGCGCGCGCGGATCGTTGAGGGTTATGCCGAGCTCCGCGAGCCGCGCGTCGATCTTGCCTGCCATTTTTTCCATCCTTCAGTGAAGGCGCGAGCCTAGAGCATTTTCCGATTTGACGGAACCGGCCCGCTCCCCCACCCGGCCACCCCACGGCAGTATGCTATGGGTGGCCGGGTGGGGGAGCGGGCTGGTGCGATTCCGCAAGAGCGGAAAACGCTCTAGCCGTCGGACGTGGCCTGTACCAGCCCCTAGCGCGAAAAAAGGGGGGGTGCCAAGGCACCCCCCTTAGTTTCAGGGAGACGCAACGTCAGACTTGCCGTTGCTCGACAACGACGTCCGCAGAGGAAGAAACGGACGCCGCACTTCGCGGCGAATCGGGCGATTCGCGGCACGAAGCTCTTGCATCGCCGGTGACCCGTTCCGGGTTCGTGGCGATGACTTTCTCGGATGCGCTGTCGCCAGCCAGGCTGCGCGCTGTATAGGCCAGCGCAAGCGCCTGCGACATGGCGCGGGTGGTGTGAGCCGGCTCGGCCGGCAATGGCGGGGGCGGGCTGTCGGCGATCACGCGGATCGGGGCCGCGGCCGCCGGCCGCGCCAGTTCGATCGCAACCGCCCCGCTTGCCGCGCGGCCCAGCGTCAGTGTCTTCAACCCCAGTCGCCAGCCCAGCAGCAGCAAGGCGCGGAAATCGGCGACGGTCGCCGCGTGCGGCAGTTCGACCACATGGCCGATCCCGCCCGACAGGAAGGGCTGCATCGCGGCCATCATGCGCACTACCGCTTCCGGCGTTATCTGGCGGCGCCCAAGCGCGCCCTGGCGCCCGGCGCCGTCGAACACGGCGAGATGGGCACGGTCCAGTCGCGGCGCGCCTTCCAGCGTACCGGCGCCGTGGCAATGGACATTGGCGGCTTCGATCCCGGCGTTGCTGTAACCCAGCGCCGTCAGCGTATCGAACTCGGGATCGTCGAACTGGGTGTCGGTGAAGCCCAGCATGCGGGTGCAGAACATCTCACCCAGCGTCCATGTGTCGAACGCCTGGCGGACATCCGAGGCATCGCCCAGCGCGGCCTCGACGGTCGCGATCGCGGCGTCGGTGAAACCCCGCCGACGCAGTGTCTGATGGTTGACGCCCGGCGCGTGTTCGATCGAGCCGTGCCCCAGCAGACGGCACAGAATGGCGTCGATCGCTTTCGTGTCATAGCCGAGCGCGCGCAACCCGCTTGGGATTGCCGGATTGACGCGCCGTTGATACCCGCCGCCCTCAAGCCGTTCGAAATGGGCCATTGTACGACTCGGCGCGATGCCGGCCCCGCCGGCGTCCATCAGAATTGATTCGTCGTGGGCTGGATAAATTGCGCTGACCTGCGCATTGCGATACCCGCCCTGCTTGCCGCCGGTCCTGGCATCGCCCCACGCGTCTCGCGCGGCGTCGGCGGCCCCGGCGATCGCACAATGTGTTCCGGTCGTGGCGCATGCGTGAGCGTCGACCATCGCGCGCATGGCGGCGCTGCTTGCTGTCCAACCCGGAAACGCGCCGATCTCGCCGGCGATTTCGGCTGAAACCACATAGGCGGCACCGGTCATCAGGGAACACAATGTGGCTGCCGTGGCGCGGCCGACCGAGCTGTCATAGGCGATGCCCAAGCTCATCAAAAGTGGCGCCAGCCCGGTGAGCGACAGCGATACAGGACGATAGTCCCACACCCGGCGCGCGATGCGCGGCGTGGCATGGGTCGCGTCACAAAGCGAAATATCAAGCGCGATGGTGATCAGCCCCGCGACGTGTCTGAATCCGTCAGTGTCGAAGACACCCTCGGCGTCGAGGAAACCAACGCTGTTGAGGACCGCGCGGCCGGTGGCGGTGTCGTCCAGGAACAGGAAGTCGCCATCACCGGCGGCGCTGCGCACCGGTCCGGCCTTGGCGCAGCCATGTCCTCTATCGACCGTCGAGGTGTAGTGCAGCCCGGCGGCGCCTGCCATCCAGCCGCTCAGTGCCGTGCTGTCGAGCAGCCGGCCGGCCGGCGAGGCCGGGTCGGTGGCCGTATCGAGCGCGGCATCGTTCATGGCGAGCACGGTGATGGACGCATTGGTTTCCGGCCGCGGCGCGCGGTCGTCCGACAGCGTCGCCAGCAGCCTGTCGGCCTGTCCTGTGCCAGCCAGTGTTGCGATGCACTCAATCATGTCCGCTGGCAGGGCGGCCTGAGCCGCGGCACCCAAGGCGAATCGGCGGGCCCTCTCGGCCTTTTCCGTGGCGCAGGATTCCGCCAGCGCGCTTGCATGGCGTTGGGTGATGGCCTGGCCAACAGTTTCGGTCGCTTGCGTCATCGCGGCGTGGAGATTACGCGTGGCGAAGCGATCTGCCTGGTGGTGGTCCGATTGCAGGGTCACGCGCCGTTTCCCGAAGAGGGCCTTGTCGCCCGGCGCAAGCAGCGCCGCAAGATCGTCGTCACATCCGGTTGCCAGCGCCGAGACATCAACGCCGGACGGACAGCCCAATTCGGCGAGCCGTGCCTGGTTGCGCCACAAGGCCCAGATCCCGCCATCGCCGGTGGCATCCGGCGTGACGCCATTGATCACAGCACCACTGGGTGGCATTGCATTGGCTTCGCCGCGGCGCACCGTGCCCGTTCTATGATCGACCAGGAAGCAATCCGGTGCTGATGCGTCGATTCCGTAGGCCCAGTAAAGGCCAGTATGTCGCCACTGGGAAAGTTCCGGCGCGGCGAGGCGATGCAGCAGGATCCAGCGAATTTCGTCGTAAAACGCGCCCGCGTCGCTGTCGGCGTCGAAATAACCCGCCTTCCAGCCGCGATATGCCCAAGCGCCAGCGATTCGGTCGATCACCGCACGAAGGTCGGTTTCCCCGCATGTCCGTTGTTCGATTGGCAATCCGGCAAGGGCGTCTTGATCCGGTTCGTGGCGCCAAAGAAAAATTGGCACATCGTCTTCAGGGACGGGTTTCAGCCGGGTGGAGATCAGCGTTGGGGCGGCGCAATGTTGAGCAAGGAGTTCGACCGCATCGAGAGACCAGAATTCCGGCACGTCCAGCCCGCTTCCCGCCGTCGCCACGACACAATGCCGAAACGCGACGCCTTCATATGGCGACTGGCCTTGGCTCGTGAAGCGCCGGGTAATACGCACAACTACCCCCCGACTTTCTGCGGAAGCCGGCGCTCTTGCCTGCCCCCTGTGTGTCCCCGAATTATTGACGGCTAATGCCGCTTGAGTCGGTCACCGCCGTTTGGTCCCCCCAGGGAGCGTACCGCCCAAACCTCCCACTCAACCAAATACGCTACTCAACGCCACTGCTTACAACCCTCGGCACGCCCATATCTGGGGGGCAATTGTTGTTTACTCGCTATATTTAGAAATTTCAACAATATTATGCGGTTTTTTGTCTTACTGCCACAATATCCAGTATGAAATCTTCCAATCAGCGCCTATTTTCTTGCGTGCGGGGAGTTATCAGTCATCGGTCCAAGGTTGGGCGCGAGCACTTGGAGATATGATATAGTCCGCCACCAACCGTGACGGACGGCGGTAATGAAGCGATTAAGGGACAACTTCGAATGACATTGGGAACCCGGCTCTTCACCTTGGTCAACGGGGTGCTTGTGGGCAAAGACAGCGATGGCAACAGGTATTACACCGAACGCCGTGCCGTCGAAGGCCGGCGCACGCGTCGCTGGGTGATCTATAACGGGGCGGCGGAAGCCTCGAAGGTGCCAGCCGAATGGCACGGCTGGCTGCATTGTCGGACCGACGATCCGCCGCCGGCCGATGGTCGTTCCCGGCAGTCATGGCAGCGCGATCATGAACCCAACCATACCGGCACCGCTGGGGCGTATCGCCCGCCGGGCCATGTATTGAGCGGGGGAATACGTGATAAGGCAACCGGCGATTATCAACCCTGGACGCCGTCCTGACGGGCTGGCTAGCGGGTCCCCTGAATTCAGCCAATACGGAGCGTGACGAATATGGGTAAGAATTTGGTCGAGACGCTGATGGGCGCGGTCGTGTTGGCGGTGGCGATCGGGTTCGTCGCTATCGTATATACCGTGGGCGACCTGAAATCCGTCGAAGGCTATTCGCTGTTCGGCAAGTTCGACCGGGTTGACGGGCTGGTGGTTGGCAGCGACGTAAGGATGAGCGGTATCAAAATCGGCACCGTGGTCAAACAGGAACTTGATCCTGAAACCTATCTCGCGGTTGTGACCATCAACGTGAAGCCGACGGTCAAGTTGCCACGCGACAGCTCGGCGCAGGTCGCGTCCGACGGGCTGCTCGGCGATAAGTATCTCTCGGTTCAGGCCGGGGCCGATGACGCCATGCTCAAGCCGAACCAGGAAATCGAGCACACCCAGGGTTCGGTCGATATCGTCTCACTGGTGGGCCGCATGATCTTCAGCCAGACCGGACAGAAAAAGGACGGGGGCGATAAGAAGGATGGTGGAAAGTAGCGCGCCGGCCCAGCGCCGAGCAGCGATCAGGTCAGACGAGGGCGCATGACCGGCGGTCGCGCGACCGGTTTGGCGCTCGCAATTCTCAGCACCCTGCTGCTTGCCCGACCAGTGTTGGCCGAAGGCGGGGCAGTGCTCCAGGGGCTGGACAAGGTCACGGCGCGGATTTTCACCTTCGAGGCGCCAAGCGATCGTCCGGTCCGATTCGGCCGGCTCCAGATCGTTACGCGTGCCTGCCACAAGACGCCGCCCGAGGAGCCGCCGGAAAGTGCCGCGTTTCTGGATATTACCGAGCTGCCGCCGGGTGGCGCGCCACGGCGTCTGTTCACCGGTTGGATGTTTGCTTCCAGCCCCGCGCTGTCAGCGCTTGAGCACCCGGTCTACGATATCTGGGTGGTCGATTGCATGAACGCGGCCAGTTCGTCGTCCCCCAGTTCTGGATGAAAGGTCGCGCTGACGTCGAGCGCGCTGGACAAAAGCTGGCGATAGCCGGTGCGATGGATTTCGACCACGCCGAACTGGCTCAGATGGCGCGTGACGAATTGTGTGTCGAGCAGCCGGAAACCACCTTTCACCAACCGCGCCGCCAGGTGGATCAGGGCAATTTTGCTGGCGTCGCGGGCGATGCTGAACATGCTTTCGCCGAAAAACGCCCCGCCTAGGGCAACCCCGTAAAGCCCGCCGACGAGGTTCTCGTCCTGCCAGCATTCGATGGAATGGGCGCGGCCCATGTTGTGAAGATCGACATAGAGACGGATGATTTCGTCGTTGATCCAGGTCTCGGCCCGGTCCTGACCAAGGTCGGCACAGGCGCTGATCACCGTCTCGAAGGCGGTATTGGCGCGGACCTCGTAGGGGCAGTTGCGGATGGTGCGGCGCAGCCGTTTGGGAACGTGCAATCGGTCAAGCGGCAGAATTCCGCGCTTTTCTGGATCGATCCAATAGAGCGTCGGGTCGTCGCGATGCTCCGCCATCGGGAACAGCCCGACCGCGTAGGCGCGCAATAATATCTCGGGGCTCAGCCCGCTCATCGTCTATCCGTCTCCGCGCCCCGCCACGAATTTTTCCAGCCAGTGAATGTCATAATCGCCATTGACGAAATTCTGGTCCAGAATGATCTCCTGATGCAAGGGAATCGTGGTCTGGATCCCGTCGATAACATATTCCTCAAGCGCGCGGCGCAACCGCAGCAGACATTCGTTGCGTGTGCTGCCATGGACGATCAGCTTGGAAATCAGACTATCGTAGTAAGGCGGCACGGTGTAGCCGGCATAGAGCGCGGAATCTACACGCACCGCCAGTCCGCCCGGTGGGTGATAATCCGTGATCCGACCCGGCGAGGGTACGAAATCGACTGACGATTCCGCATTGATGCGGCACTCGATGGCATGACCCGAAAAGGTAATTTCCTCCTGGCTCAGTGACAGCGGCGCGCCGTCGGCAAGCTGGATTTGTTCGCGTACGATGTCGATGCCAGTGATCATTTCGGTGACCGGGTGCTCGACTTGCAGGCGGGTGTTCATCTCAATGAAATAGAACTCGCCGTCTTCATACAGAAATTCGATGGTACCGGCGTTGCGGTAGTTGATGCGGGACAGGGCCGCGCACACGGTCTCGCCAATCAGGGTGCGCTGGGCCGCGTTCAGCGCGGGGGAGCCGGCCTCTTCCATTATTTTCTGATGACGGCGCTGAAGCGAACAATCGCGCTCGCCCAGATGAATAACCGTTCCCTTGCCGTCGCCGAGAACCTGGACCTCGATATGGCGTGGCCGGGTGAGGAATTTCTCGATATAGACCGTATCGTCGCCAAACGCGGATCCGGCCTCGGCGCGCGCGCGCGAGAGAGCTTCCTCCAGCGCGTTGGCGTCACGCACCACCTGCATGCCGCGCCCGCCCCCACCGGCGGATGCCTTGACGATGACCGGATAGCCAATGCTGGCGGCCAGGCGGCTTGCCTCGGCCACATCGGTGACCGGCCCGTCCGATCCCGGCACGACGGACACGCCGAGCTCTTTCATGCGTGCCTTGGACGCTATCTTGTCGCCCATCAGCTCGATGTGCTCGTTGCGCGGGCCGATAAAGATCAGCTCGTGCTCTTCGACGATCGACGCGAAATTGGCATTCTCCGACAGGAAGCCGTAGCCGGGGTGGATCGCGTCGGCGTTGGTGACCATCGCCGCGGTCAGGATGGCGGGCATGTTGAGGTAGGAGTCGCGGGCCGGCGGCGGGCCGATGCACACGCTCTCATCCGCCAGGCGTACATGCATGGCATCCGCGTCCGCGGTTGAATGGACCGCCACGGTCTGGATGCCCATTTCATGGCAGGCGCGGTGGATGCGAAGCGCGATCTCGCCGCGATTAGCGATGAGAATCTTTTCGATCATACGGGTCCCGCTATTCGATGATCACGAGCTCTTCGCCGAACTCGACTGGTGTCTTGTCGGCGATCAGAATCTGCGTGACTTTTCCGGCGCGTGGCGCGCGCACCGGGTTGAAGGTCTTCATCGCCTCGATCAGCAACAGCGTCTGGCCTTCGGTAACGGTATCACCGGTCTTGATGAAGAGTTCGGCGCCGGGTTCCGGCGACAGGTAAACCACCCCGACCATCGGCGATGTCACGGCGCCCCGCCGCGGTCCGCCCGCTGGCTCGGGAGCGGGCGTGCTTGGCGCGGTGGTGGACGGCGCGGCGGTGACCGCCGTTGCGGCACCTGATCTGGCAACCCGCACGGTGTGATCGCCGACCGCATATTCGATTTCGGTCAGGCCGGTTTCGTCGAGCAGTTCGGCGAGTTTGCGAACCATCGCTTCGTCTACTTGGAACTTGGGCATCACCCTCTCTCTTGGGTCTCGATCAGCCGCGCCATGGCGTCCAGCGCGAGAATATACCCGTGAGCACCGAATCCACATATCAAACCCGCCGCCACCGGCGAAACATAGGAATGATGACGGAACGCCTCACGCTTGAAGATGTTGGACAAATGGAGTTCCACCACTGGCGCGTCGAGCACCTGCAGGGCGTCCATGATTGCCACCGAGCTGTGGGTATAGGCGGCGGGGTTGATAATCAGCCCGGCGCAGGCGCCGCGCGCCTCTTGTATCCAGTCGATCAGCGCGCCCTCGCTGTTGCTTTGGCGCAGATCGATCTCAAGCCCAAGCGTGACGCCGTGCGATTCGCAGGCCAACCGAATATCGTCCAGCGTATCACGCCCATAAATTTCTGGCTCGCGGATACCCAGCAAATTCAGGTTAGGACCGTTAACTATCATTATTCGGGGCGGAGTCGGCACGTCCGGCGCCTCGCAGTGGGTTGGTTTTCGTGGCTAGGCCTATAACACAGGCTGCGCCGACGCAACGCCCAGTTTGGCTGGATGTCGATTTTACTGTCTGCCGGTGAGACAAGCAGGTTAAACGATTTTGCTGATTAAACGGTATTTTAACTACTGCCGTACACACAATACCGCCGTTAGATGGTGCCACCGGCAGTGGGTGCGCCTAAATGTGCCTGATGGGCATGGTTGCAGTGGGTAAAGTTGGTAACGGTTAT
>JAZFSB010000131.1:0-2191 GCA_036445935.1 Alphaproteobacteria bacterium
TCGGCGGCAGCTATGGCCTGCGCGGTTCGGTCTATCCGGAAATGATCCTCATGCTGTGGGCGGCCAAGCGGGTCGGACGGCCGGTCAAATGGCTTGCCGAACGCAGCGAAAGTCACATCAGCGACGACGACGCCCGCGACAATTTCGTCGATGCCGCGCTGGCGCTCGACAAGGAAGGCCGTTTCCTGGCTGCGAAATTCCGCAGCTGGGGCAATCTCGGCGCTGCTGTCTCGTTTCGCGGCGCGTTGCCGCCGGCCGTAAACATTGGAACAGCTGTCGGCGTCTACGACATTGCGGCGGCGCACGTGCAGGTGTCGGGCATGCTGACCAACACCCACTGCACGTCGCCCTATCGCGGCGCCGGGCGGCCGGAAGCCGCCTACATGATCGAGCGATTGGTCGAACTGGCGGCCGACCAGCTCGCCATCGATCCCGCCGAGCTACGCCGCCGCAACTATATCGCGCCCGCTGCCATGCCCTATAAGACGGCGCTGACCTACACTTATGACAGCGGCCATTTCGAGGAGAACATGGACCGCGCCATGGCGCTCGCCAACTGGGCGGGTTTCGAAGCGCGGCGCGATGAAGCCGCCAAGCGCGGCCGGCTGCGCGGCATCGGCATGTCGAACACGATCGGGCATTCCGCCGACGCCGGGCTGGAGACGGCGGAAATCCGCTTCGACCCCGGCGGTGCGGTGACCATCGTTTCCGGCGCGGTTTCCCACGGCCAGGGCCATGCTACTGTGCAGACGCAAATCCTCGCTGATCGGCTCGGCATCGATCCAGATCTGGTCAATTACATCCAGGGCGATACCGATAAGGTGGCGTTCGGCGTCGGCACCGGCGGCTCGCGCTCGACCACCATGAGCGGCAGCGCGCTGGTGCTGGTCGCCGACAAGATAATCAACAAGGCGCGCAAACTGGCGGCGCACATGCTGGAAGCCTCGGCGGCCGATATCGAATTTGCCGATGGTGTGTTCACTATCGCCGGCACCGACCGCACGCTGGGCATCCATGAGGTCGCCCGGGCGGCGTTCCAACTCCACCAATTGCCAGCCGATTTGGAGCCGGGCCTTTACGAGACTGCGACCTACCGCTCGCCGGCCGGCAACTTCCCCAACGGCTGCCATATTTGCGAGGTCGAGATCGACCCCGATACCGGCGCGACCGAGATCGTCGGCTACTGGGCCGTCGACGACGTCGGCACGGTGGTCAACCCGCTGTTGCTCAAGGGGCAAATCATGGGCGGCATCGCCCAAGGCATCGGTCAGGTGCTGATGGAAGATAAAACCTACGATCTCGATACCGGACAGGTGCTGGCCGGCTCGTTCATGGATTACGGCATGCCGCGCGCCGACGATTTTTGCCAGGTCGAGATCGAGGACAATCCGGCGCCGACGCGGACCAACCCGCTCGGCGTCAAAGGCGCCGGCGAGGCCGGCACGGTCGGGGCGCTGTCGGCAGGGTTAAACGCTATCGTCGATGCACTGTCGCCGCTCGGCATCCGCCATATCGACACGCCGGCGACGCCGCTCAAGGTGTGGCAAGCTATCCAGGCCGCACAGTCGGCCGGCTAGGCTGCCGAGCGGCGAACGCGGCTGCTGTGATCGACATCGGCGTTCGTGCCGGTTAGCTTGAGGCGGACGGGGGTGAGAGAACCCATGCAAGACAAGCGCGATTTGGTCGGATACGGGGCAGCCGCGCCGACGGTAGCCTGGCCCGACGATGCCAGGTTGGCCGTCTCGTTGGTTGTCAATTACGAAGAGGGCTCGGAGCGATCCTTCGCCATGGGCGATTCAAGCCAGGAATCGCTAACGGATTGGGGCAGCTATCGCCTGCCCCAGGGTATTCGCAACTTCACCATGGAATCGATGTTTGAATATGGTTCGCGCGTTGGTGGATGGCGGCTGCTGGACATTTTCAAAGATCTAGAGGTCAAGTCGACTTTTTTTGCCAGTGCCGTGGCGTTGGAGCAGAATCCGGAACTGGCGCGCCGGGCGGTCGGTGACGGGCACGAGATTTGCAGTCACGGCTACCGTTGGGAAGAAGTATTCCGGCTCACAAAAGACGAAGAACGCGAGCATATTCGTCTGGCTGTCGCTTCCATCGAAAAGACCTGTGGCCGCCGACCCGTCGGCTGGTTTTGCCGTTATACGCCAAGCGTGCACACTCGTGCACTGCTAGTGGAAGA
>JAZFSB010000132.1:0-6615 GCA_036445935.1 Alphaproteobacteria bacterium
CATGGCGTGGCGATCCGCAAGGCGCGGCGCGTGGGGCGATGCCCCCGCATCGGCCGAGCGGCGCAACAAAGCGGGCGCCCGTCAGGCCGCAACCCGAAGGGCCGGGGCCTTTTGCGTCGGGGATGCGGACCTTCGGCTTGCCCGTAGCTGTCGCTACGCGCCGCGCCCCGCTCCTGCCCCCGACACAAAATGCCCTCGGCGCAGGCGGCTCAATATTGGTGGATCATGCTCTAGGCCTTGGCGGCGTCGCGTTCGGCGATGATCTCAGAGACATGCCGTTCATCGATCGGCCAGTGCAGCAGCGAAGCCAGCGCGCCGCCGATAATGACGATCCACCAGGCAATGTCATACGAGCCTGTCATGTCCCAGACCTTGCCGCCCAGCCAGACGCTGGTGAAACTGCCGACCTGGTGGCTGAGAAACACGATGCCGTACAAGGTCGCCATGTAGCGCGGGCCGAACATGCCGTAGACGATACCCGACGTCAGCGGCACGGTGGCGAGCCACAACAGCCCGATCGCGGCCGAAAAGATATAGACCGACGTGGCCGACAGCGGCGTCAGGATGAAGATCATGAAGATCACCGAGCGCGCCATGTAGAGCATCGCCAGCAAATTCTTCTTGCGGTAGCGGTCGCCCAGCCAGCCGGAAATCCAGGTGCCGATCATGTTGAACAGCCCAATCACCGATATCGCCGTCGCCCCGATCAGCGGGGCCATGTGCATATCGGTCAGATAGGCGATCAGGTGGTTGTTGATGTATTGCACCTGAAAGCCGCAGGTGAAGAAGCCCAGCACCAGAAGCCAGAAGCCCTTGTGGCTGCGCGCTTCCAGCAGAGCCTGGCCCAGGCTCTGGCCGTCTTTCTTGGCGGTCAGCGCATCGCCGCCGGCCTGTTTTATCATCAGCGCCAACGGCAGGATCAGCAGCACGAACAGCCCTAGCGCGATCAGCGCGGTATACCAGCCATAGGTTTGCAGGATCATTGATCCCGCCGGCACCAGGACGAGCTGGCCACCGGTGCCACCCGACGTGATGATGCCGAGCCACAGGCCGCGGCTTTTGTCGTCCGCCACCCGGCTGGCTATAGACAGCACCAGCGACAGCGCGCAACCGGCCGACCCGACGCCGCCCAGCAGTCCCGCGCTCAACAGCATGCCTTCGGGCGTGACCGAATTGGCCATCACCAGCACGCCGCTGGAATAGAGCACGCCCGCCGCGCACAACACCTTGATGGCGCCCCAGCGGTCGGCGATGGCGCCGATGAACGGCGCCGACAGGCCGTAGATCAATGCCTGGGTGCCGAACACCAGCGACAGGCTTTCCCGACCCCAGCCGAAACTTTCGCTCATCGGCTTCAGGTAGACGCCGAAGCTTTGCCGGCTGCCATAGGACAGGAAGACGATCGCCGTCGCGCAGATCAGCACGAAGAGGGGGGATTTCCAGAAGGACGTAGAGCTTTGCGGCATTGGGAAGATTTGGTTATGGGCGGGAACTCGGCGACGGCGCCATTCTTACTCCTGATTGGCCAATCGCGCCACCGGGCGCTCGTCGATCGGCCAGTGCAGCAGGGCGGCGACGAAGCCGAGTCCGATGGCGCCCCACCAGACGGCGTCATAGGCGCCGGTCAGGTCATAGACCTCGCCGCCCAGCCAGATGCCCAGAAAGCTGCCAACCTGGTGGCTGAGGAAGACGAAGCCATAGAGCGTCGCCATGTACTGGGTACCGAATATCTGCGCCACCAGACCACTGGTCAGCGGCACCGTCCCAAGCCAGGTCAGCCCCATGAAGGCGGCGAACAGGAGCGCGCTGGTTTCCGTCATTGGCACGATGATGAAGACGGTGATGCCCACCGAACGGGCCATATAGAGCGCCGCCAGCAGGTATTTGCGGCTGTAGCGGTCGCCCAGCGCACCCCAGATGAAGCAGCCGATGATGTTGAACAGCCCGATCGCGGCCAGGGCCGTGGCCGCCACGTCGGCGCCGATTCCGCCACCCTTCAGGACGTTGGGCAGGTGAGCGCCGATGAACATGGTCTGGAAGCCGCACACGAAAAACCCCGTCACCAGCAGCATGTAGCCCTTGTGCGCGCGTGCTTCGCGGATTGCCTCGGACGTGCTCTGCCCGGCGCCTTGGTCCTCGGCCGGACGCGGCCTGCCGGCAATTGCCGCGGTCAGCGGAATGACAATCATCATGGCGATGGCCAGCGTGACCAGCGCCGTCGCATAGCCGCCATCAGAAATGAAATGCTGGGCGAACGGCACCACGAATACCTGGCCCGACGAGCCGCCGGCGCTGGCGATGCCCAGGAACAGCCCCCGCCGTTCGGCTGCGACGCTACGCCCGACCACGGCCAGAATTATCGGAAACCCGGTCGCGCTCATGCCGATCCCGGTCAGCAGTCCGGTCGACAGGGTGATCTCGGTCGGGGTGGTTGAAACCGACATGAAATACAGACCGGCGGCGTATAGCAGTACGCCGGTCCCGACGACGCGGCCGGCGCCGAACCGGTCGGCGATATTGCCCAAGATCGGCTGCGAAAATCCCCACACCAGCGTCTGCAAGGCCATGGCGAGGGAGAACACCCCGATCGGCCAGCCATTACCCGTCGATATCGGCGCCAGGAACAGCCCATAGGTTTGGCGCGCGCCAAACGTGATCATCAGGATCAGCGTCGCGCAGACGAGGATCACGGTGGGGGTGCGCCAGCCTTGGGAACCCATTTTCTGAACTCTGTCTCTGACGGTGAAGGTATCATGCCGGGCACCCTTGCACTGCGGCCATCCCATGGGGACGGCCGTCAAGGGCGTCGGGCAATTGGGCGCTGGGCCCTATTTGTGACGGAAGATTATGCGCGCCTTGCTTAGGTCGTAGGGCGTCATTTCAACATCGACCTTGTCGCCCTCGAGCACGCGGATGCGGAACTTGCGCATCTTGCCGGCGGTGTGCGCCAGCACTTCGTGACCGTTCTCCAGCTTGACCTTGAACATAGCGTTCGGCAGCCGCTCCATGACGGTGCCGGAAAATTCCAGAAGTTCCTCTTTCGCCATATCGTCCTTCCTGTGGCTAAAATCGGCGCCATTAGCGCGCCCACATGGCCAAAGGTCAAGGTATTTCGCTGAATTCAGCCATTTCCGGCTGGGCGAATACGGTGATGGCGGGCGGCGTGCCGTCATAGCGCTCGATCTCGACCAGTACAGTCTGGGCGCTGCAGCTCTGGGCCAGTTTGGAAGTGCCCGCATCCCGGGTCAGCACATTCGGGTTGCCGTGTCGGTCAAGGCTGCCCGCTTCGCCGGCATCCAGCGGGTCATACCAGGCCCCGGTTGACAGAAGGACCACGCCGGGGCGCACCGCGTCGCTCAACCGCGCGCCCGCCAGACAGGCTCCGCGCGCGTTATGCACCCGGACCACGTCGCCGGCCTTGATGCCGCGAGTGGATGCGTCCTCGGGGTTAAGGGTGATCGGCTCGCGTCCCGCGATCTTGGCGTCGCGGCTGACCGTGCCGCAATCGAGCTGGCTGTGCAGCCGGGTGCGCGGCTGGTTCGAAATCATGTGCAACGGGTAATCGACGGCGGCATCCGCGCCGAGCCATTCCGCGGGCTCCAGCCAGGCGGGATGGCCGGGGCAATCGTCATAGCCAAAGCCGGCGATGGTTTCCGAGAAAATCTCGATTTTGCCGGACGGCGTGCGCAGCGGATTGGCGACCGGGTCTTCGCGGAACCCAGCGAACAGGACCGGCGGGTCGTCCGGATCGGGGAACTCGATGTGGCCGGTTTCCCAGAAACCGTCGAAGTCGGGCAATTCATGGCCGCGCTTGGCCGCCTGCTGGCGGGCGACATCATACAGATGGCGCAGCCAGTCGTTTTCGTCGCGCCCCTCGGTGAACGCTTCGGCGAAACCGAGACGGTCGGAAAGAGCCGAATAAATCTCGTAGTCGGTCCGCGACTGGCCGACCGGGTCGATCGCCTTTTGCATGGCGAACCAGAACCGGTCCGATATCGATGCCCCGATATCGTTGCGTTCCAGTGTCGTGGCGCAGGGCAGGACGATATCGGCGCGCCTGGCCGCGGCCGTCCACCAGGGCTCATGGATGACGATGGTGTCGGGTTTCTGCCAGGCCGTGAGCAGCCGGTTGATGTCCTGCTGTTTGTGGAACGGGTTGCCGCCGCACCAATAGATCAGCTTTATGTCCGGATAGGTCAGGCTTTCGCCGTTGAAATCATAGGTCGTCCCCGGATTGAGCAGCATGTCGCCGATGCGCGCGACCGGAATGGTGCTATCGACGGCGTTGGGGCCCCGGGGCAGGGTTGGTAGTGGCCGGTTCGCGCGGGGGCTTCCCCGGCGGCCATTGGCGGCGTAGCCGATCCCGTATCCGCCGCCCGGCAGGCCGATCTGGCCCAGCATCGCGGCCAGCGTGATCGCGGCCCAGCATGGCTGCTCGCCGTGATCGGCGCGCTGTACCGACCAGCTCATCGAGATCATGGTGCGCACCTGCGCCATGCGCCGCGCCAGGACACGGATATCCTCGGCCGCGATTTCCGTGATCGGCGCCGCCCAGTCGGCCGATTTGGGCGTCCCGTCGGCGCTACCGGTGAGATAGGCGTGGAAGTGGTCGAAGCCTGTGCAGTAGCGTTCCAGGAACGCCACGTCGTGCAGCTCCTCGGTGACAAGCGTGTGCATGAGCGCGAGCATCAGGGCGACATCGGTGTTGGGCCGGATTGCAAGCCATTCCGCGTCGAGCTCGGCGGCCGTGTCGTCGCGCAGCGGGCTGATATTGACGAATTCGACCCCGTTCGCACGCATCTTCCGCTGCCAGGCGCCGGTATCATGGTCGGCGACGCCGTCCTTGTTGACCTGCGCGTTCTTGGGCGACAGCCCGCCGAAGGTGACCATCAGCTTTGTGTGTTCGGCCAGCGTTGGCCAGGACGTGATCGGCCCGTTCACCGATTCCATGCCGCCGACGATGCGGGGCACGATCACGCTGGCGGCCCCGAAACTGTAATTGGTGACCTGGCTGACATGGCCGCCGAACTTGTTCATGAACCGGCGGAGCTGGGATTCAGCGGCATGAAAGCGCCCGGCACTGGACCAGCCGGATGCCGCGTAGATCGCCTTGTTGCCATGCTCGGATTTGACGCGCGCCAGCTCGGCGGCCAGCAGGTCGAGCGCCTGGTCCCACGACACCGCGACGAAGGGCTCGACGCCGCGCCCCGCGCCGTCGCTGGCAGCGCCCCGCTCAAGCCACCCCTTGCGCACCATCGGCCGTTCGATGCGGCATTCCGCGTGAACCGCGCTCGGCATGGTCTCGATGATCGGGCTGGGTTCGAATCCTTCTCGAAGGGGGCGACGCCGACCAGACGGCCGTCTTCGACCTCGGCGCTATAGATCCCCCAATGCGCGCCGGTGTGGAATTTCTGGCGTTGTCCGGAATTTGCCATCGCTGACCCTCCTTAAAGCTGGCCCGAGGAACGCATGATAGAGCCCGGCGGCCCCCCCTCCAAGCCAGTTCGGAAAACGCTCTATCCGGACGGCGTAGGTGCGGCGGCTTGCGCCCTGAGGGCTGCTTCGCGCCGCGCGATGTACCAGGTGCTGGAAAAGATCACTAACGCGCCGAGGCCGGTCCAGCCGTCCGGGAACTCGTTCCAGAAGGTGAAGCCGATGACCACCGCGAAGGGCAGCTTGAGAAAATTGAACGGCATCACGACGCTGGCCTCGCCGACGCTGATGGCGCGGATCACGCATTGCGTGGCGAGTGAGCTGAACACGCCGAGCGCCAGGATCCAGGGGATCGTCTCCAGCGTCAGGGGGCTCCAGTTCATGAACGCGGGCACGGCGCCGACCAGCATCATCAGCACGAAGGTGTAGAACACGATCAGGTTGGAATCCTCGGTCTTGGCCAGCGACTTGTTGGCCGTGTTGACCAGCGCGTAGGCCGCGGACGTGGACATCACGCCGATCGCGGCGTAGCTGACTTCGGCGAAACCCGGCCGGATGATGATCAGCGCGCCGCAGAACCCGACCAGCAGCGCCGTCCAGCGCCGGATGCCCACCACCTCGCCCAGGATCAGCGAAACGAACAGCACGGTGAACAGCGGGCTGGTGAACATCAGCGCGGTCACGTCCTGGATCGCCAGATTGGCGATGCCCCACATCAGCAGCACCATGCCGAAATAGTTGAGCCCGCAGCGCACCCAATAAAGCCCATGGCGTTTGGTGGCGAGCCCCGCCCTTCCCACGCGCAACGCCCAGGGCAGCATGAACAGCACGCCGAGCGCCGAGCGGAAGAAGACAATCTGGAAGGTGCCGAAATCGGTCGAAAGATGCCGCACCGTGCCGTAGGTGCAGGCATAGAACAGCGAGGCGACGACCATCCAGACGGCGCCTCTTGCATTGCCCGGCAGCGCGCTGAACAGCGTGACGGCGCGGCTCAGACCGGTCATGCGGCAACGCCCTCATCGAGCAGCGCGCCGGTGCGCCGGCGCAGTTCGGGAACGATCTCTTCGGCGAACCAGGGGTTCCGCTTCTGCCAGTGCGTGGTGCGCCAGCTCGGGTGCGGGGTCGGCATGAAATCCGGCGCATAGTCGCGCCAGTCGCGCACCGTCTCGGTCATGGTGCGCC
>JAZFSB010000133.1:0-5183 GCA_036445935.1 Alphaproteobacteria bacterium
CCTGATGTGGGTATCGCGACCGGCGAGCCAAGGGTGAATGTCAAGCGCCGCGTCAAAGGCATCAAGCGCGCGTTCTTCTTCGCCAAGCTCAAGCGCGATAAGCGCAAGCCCGGACAGCGCCCCAAAATGACGCGGTTCCAGCGCCAGCGTCTGCTCGACATCGGTGACGGAGCTGTCGTAATCACCGGTCAGGAAATGGAGCGTGGCGCGCTTGTTCCAGCCTTCGGCGAAGTTGGGCGCCCGCTCGATCACCTTGTTGAACGCGTCGAGCGCCAATCGGTATCGCTCGGCCAACATCGCCGCCATGCCGGCTTCCAACAACTGGTCGACCTCGCGACTGCCGGCAGTGGTCCAGAGCGACCAGATTTCCGTCTCGATTGCGTCGGCGGAGGATTCGGACGGCGCGAAGCGCAGGGCGTCGAAAAGATCGTCGAGCCGGGGAGTGTTTTGACCCGCGGATGCCGCGAACGCGAAGCTCAGTGTTGCTTCCGTCGCCAACCAGTCTTTTATTACTTCCATCGCCGCCTCAAGTATTCATCTCTTCCAGCGCCGGCGGGCAAGGGCCCCCGGTCGCCCAATCAAGCAACTCAACCGTATGAAATACAGGAAACGTCACCGCCGCGCCAAGCTGTATCATACACCCAATATTGCCACTGGCAACAACTTCCGGTTTCAGGGCGGCCAATGAATCCGCCTTCCGCGCGCACAGCCGGTCCGCGATAGCACCCTGAAGGATGTTGTAAGTGCCTGCGGAACCACAACAAATATGGGATTCAGCCGGTTCGGTGACGATAAAACCGCACTGCCTGAGCAGCGAGATCGGCTGGGTGGTCACTTTCTGACCGTGTCGTAGGGAACAGGCAGATTGATAGGCAACCGCCAGACCAGGTTTGATCACCGGGGCGCGCAGCCCGATATCGGCAACAAATTCGCTGATATCGCGGGCAAGCCCCGAAATGCGCTCGGCCGGCCCGGCGCGGTCGGGATCGGTTTGGAACAGATGGCCATAATCCTTGATCATGGTGCCGCAGCCCGATGCGTTGGAAATGATCGCGTCCAGCCCCCCCGTCTCGATCAGCGCGAACAACGCCCGTACCATCGCCGCCGCCGAAGCGCGGCCTGACGCACCCTGACCGAGATGCGTCGTCATCGCGCCGCAGCAAGCTGGCTCCGACACCAGCAGAACCTCGCAGCCATGACGGGTCAGCAGCCGGATGGTGGCCGCGTTGATCGCCGGCGCCAGTGTTCGCTGCACGCAGCCCGCGAGCAACGCCACCCGATGAAGCCGCGCGCCTTCGGCGGGAAAGGTGGTCACACCGTCGGCCGCCGCGCGCGCCTCGGGTATTGGCGACGCCGCGGACGGTTCCGGCGTCATGCGCGCCATGCGGCCGGCCGCGCCAGGCAGCAGCCGGGCCAGCGGCGCGAACAGGCGGGCCAGCGCCAGCAGTGGCCGGAACAGCGCCGGGTCGGGCAGCACGCGGCCAATCGCGGCGCGTGCTAATCGCTCCGCCCACGGCCGGCGGAAATTGCTCTCGATATGATGCCGCGCATGATCGACCAGATGCATGTAATTGACCCCCGACGGGCAGGTCGTCATGCAGGCCAGACAGCTCAGGCAACGGTCGATATGGAGCACCTCGTCGGCCACCGGCGCGCGATCCTGTTCAAGCATTTCCTTGATCAGGTAGATGCGCCCGCGCGGCCCGTCGAGCTCGTCGCCAAGCAGCATATAGGTCGGACAGGTCGCGTTGCAGAACCCGCAATGCACGCAGGCGCGCAGGATCGCGTTGGCGTCCGCGATGCCGGGATCGGCAAGCTGGTCCGGGGTAAAGCTGGTGCGCATGGCCTAGCCCATGCGCCCCGGGTTGAGGATACGCCCAGGGTCGAAGCCTTCGCGGACGCGTTCGGCGAGGGCGGCTACGGCAGTGGGCTGGGGCTGGAACACCGGCACCACGGCGCGCAAGGCTTCCGGCGCGCGGATCAGGGTCGCGTGCCCGCCACCGCCGGCGATGGCGCCCCGGATCAACCCGGCGCCACCGTCATCGCCGCCATCGGTTATCCGCACCCAGATCAGCCCGCCGCCCCAATCGTAGTAGAGCTTGGCCCCGCCCCGCGCCGATAGCGCGCCGCCCAGTGCCGCGCCATGCGCCGGCGGCACCGAGACGCGCCACAACACCGACGCGTCGTCCGGTACGCCGGCAAACGGCGTCGCCGCGCCGATTTCGGCCCACAGCGTCCGCGAATTTTGAAAATGCAGCTCCTCGACGGCGCCGTGCTTGCCCAGCATGTCGCGCAGCGCGAGGCATCGCGCGGCGACCGAAGGTTCCGGCCCCTCGATCCTGAGCGCGGTGACGGCAGCGCCCGCGTCGCGCACATAACCGACGGTCGACAGCACCGCGATGTCCGCCGGCAGATGGGCCGCGCCAGAGACCGCGTGCGGGCTCGACAGCGCCAGGCCAAGCGCCTCGATCGCGGCGGCATCATCAAGCCCGAACACCAGAACGGTGCGGGTCTTTTCGGGCCGGGGCAACACCTTGACGGTGATCTCGGTCATCGCCGCCAGGGTGCCGTGCGATCCCGCCAGCAGCTTGCACAGATCGTAGCCGGTGACGTTCTTGACCACCCGGCCGCCGGTCTTGACGATTTCACCCCGCCCGGTCACGACCCGCGCGCCCAACAGGTGATCGCGCGCGGCGCCCGCGAAAATCCGGCGAGGTCCCGACAGATTGCAGGCGATCACCCCGCCCAGCGTCGCCGCCCCGCCCGCCACGCCAAACAGCGGCCCCCAGTCGGGTGGCTCAAAGGCAAGCTGCTGGCTGGATCCTTCCAGCGCCGCCTCGATATCGCCCAGCGGCGTACCCGCCCGGGCGCTCAACACCAGCTCCTCGGGCTGATAGAGCTCAATTCCGCTGAGCCCGCCCAGCGACAGGGTAGCCCGGCTCCGCATCGGGTGGCCGAGACAGCCTTTGCTGCCCGCGCCTTCAATGGCAAGCGGCACCGCATCCGCCAGCGCGCTGGCAACAACATCACGCACGCCGTCTTCGTCGTCGGGGCGGAGGATGGTGGTCACGGCGGGTTCGCTCAGAACCGGGGCAGGTCGGGAAACCGCGTCTCGCCGCGATGGATGTGAACCCGGCCGAGCTCGGCGCAGCGATGCAGGGTCGGGAACATTTTTCCCGGGTTGAGAAGCTGGGACGGATCGAAGGCGCATTTGACGCGCTGCTGCTGCTTCAGATCATCCTCGTTGAACATGGTCCCCATCAGGTCGCGTTTTTCGACGCCGACGCCGTGCTCGCCGGTCAGCACGCCGCCGACCTCGACGCACAATGTCAGGATCTCGGCGCCGAACTGTTCGGCCTTTTCCAATTCGCCCGGCGCGTTGGCATCATAGAGGATCAGCGGATGCAAATTGCCGTCGCCAGCATGGAACACGTTGGCGACGCGCAGCCCGTACCGGTCGGACATTTCCGCCATGCGTTTCAGCACCTCGGGCAGACAGTGCCGCGGGATGGTGCCGTCCATGCAGTAGTAATCCGGAGAAATCCGTCCCACCGCGGGAAATGCCGCCTTGCGTCCGGCCCAGAACAGCAGGCGCTCGTCTTCGTCCTCGCTGACCCGCACCGAGACCGCGCCGGCCTCGCCCGCGATCGCGGCCACCCGTTCGACCAGGTAATCGACCTCCTCGACCGGACCGTCGAGTTCGACGATGAGCAGCGCCTCGACATCCAGGGGATAGCCGGCATGGACGAAATCCTCGGCCGCGTGGATCGCCGGCCGGTCCATCATTTCCATCCCGCCCGCCACGATGCCGGCGCCGATGACCGCGCCGACGCAGTTGCCGGCCGCTTCGCTGGTCGCGAAACCGAGCAGCAGGGCACGGGCGACCGGTGGTCGGGGCAGGATGCGCACCGTTACCTCGGTAATCACCCCAAGCAACCCTTCCGAGCCGGTCATCACACCCAGAAGATCGTACCCGCCGGGATCAAGATGGCGGCCGCCGAGACGCAGCACCGTGCCGTCCGCCAGCACCATCTCGACGCCCAGAAGATTATTCGTGGTCAGCCCGTATTTCAGGCAATGCACGCCGCCCGAATTTTCCGCCACGTTGCCGCCGATGGTACAGGCGATCTGGCTCGACGGGTCGGGTGCATAATAAAACCCGGCAGCGGCCACGGCGTCCGAGATGGCCAGGTTGGTGACGCCCGGCTGGGCCACGACGCAGCGGTTCACATAGTCGATTTCGAGGATGCGGTTGAACTTGCCGAGCCCCAGCGTAATCCCGTCGGCAAGCGGCAGCGCCCCACCGGACAGCGAGGTGCCGGCGCCGCGCGGCACCACCTTGATTGTGTTTTCCGTGCAATAGCGCAGCACGCCGGCAACTTCGGCGGTGGTTTCCGGCAGCACGACGATGAGGGGGAGTTCGCGATAGGCGGTCAGCCCGTCGCATTCATAGGCCCGGAGCGCGTGTTCACCCGCGATCACGCCGCCCGGGCCGGGCACAATTCGACCGAGATCACCGGCGATGGCGGCGCGCCGGGCGATGACCTGTTCATCTGGTTCTGGCATCAGCATGACCGACGCACCCTCAGTGGCTACCTATTGCGGAAATTAACCAGCTTGTTAGAGTAACGCCCAAGTGCGACGTTTCGCCAAGCGGAACAATGCTTTTCTTGCGTGCCAGTGGTCGGCGATGCATTCCGTAAAAGGCGCCGATGAACAATTTAAACAAGGGGATGTTTATATCATGACAACCACAAAATCTCACAGGGACAAGACGACCGGCCAGCCGAAGAAATCAACGAGCCGTCGCAAATTTCTCAAGGGTGGGGCAATCGCCGCCGGTGCCGCCGCCTCGACGTTGGCCTTTCCGAACATTGCGACAGCGGCGCCGAGAGTTCTGAAGGTTCAAGCAGCCTGGGGCGGCGGCGCTTTCCTTGACGATGCCAAAAACTATGTTGCCCGCGTGAACGAAATGGCCGGCAAAGACCTGAGGATCGACCTGCTGTCGGTTAACTCCGTCGTCAAAACCAGTCAGATGCAGGATGCGGTTCATCGCGGCGTCCTTGATGGCGCCCACTACGTACCCGCCTACTGGTATTCCAAGTCACCAGCGGCGTCGCTGTTCGGTACCGGTCCCTGCTTCGGCTGGTCGGCGCAGGAAATGCTGGGCTGGATTCATTTTG
>JAZFSB010000134.1:0-8191 GCA_036445935.1 Alphaproteobacteria bacterium
AGAGGTACCGCTTCCTTGGTCTGAAACATCGTGCACACACCCATTTTTTGGCTTTCGGCAAGGTCGATAAAAAGCAGATGCGGCCATTTCGTTCAAGGGCGATGGACGTCAATCGCTCCCATCATCCCGCGGCTCATCCCGCCCCCTGGCATCCAGCAGCCAGCCCAGCGCGACGGCGGCCAGCACCGCGCCCAAGCATTGGGCGATGATGAAGGCGGGCGCATCCACCGGGCGAATTCCCGAAAAGCTGTCGGTCAGCGTGCGGGCCAGCGTCACCGCCGGGTTGGCGAAGCTGGTCGAGGCGGTGAACCAGTAGGCCGCCGTGATATAGAGCCCGACCATCCAGGCCACCGCATCCGGCCGCCAGCGAAGACCGGCCAGAATGGCGCCGACCAGTCCGAACGTAGCGATGGCTTCGGACAGGAACTGCGCCGGCCCGGACCGCGCATGGGTGGAAAATTGCAGGATTGTCTCTTCGAACATGGCGTGGGCGAGAAACGCGCCAGCAACGCCGCCGGCGACCTGGCCAAGCACATAAAGCGCCGCCTTGCCCGGCGTAATTTCGCGTCTTATCAGGAAGGCCAGCGTCACCGCCGGGTTGAAATGCGCGCCCGAGACCGGGCCAAGAGCCATGATCAACACCACCAGAATGGCGCCCGTCGGGATGGTATTGCCAAGCAGGGCGATCGCGACATTGCCGCCGGCCAGCCGCTCGGCCATGATTCCGGACCCGACCACGGTGGCGAGCAGGAACCCGGTGCCGACGATCTCGGCGGCAAGCCGCCGCGACAGTCGATGCTGGGAAGGGTTGCTATTTACCAATGACATTTACGCGGGCACGCGCTGCTCATCCCTGATGATCCGATACTACAAACATGTTTGCATCGGGGGATCAAGCAATCAGGGCGGCGATGCCCGCGCCGTCGCCGCCCGCCCCGTCCGGCGAATTATTTATTCAGCGCCGACACAGTGAATCCGCATCCCGCCGACATAGCCGGTACCGCGCAGCCAACAGGCTGCCAGCCCGTCATCGCCCCGCAACCACAGCTTTCCGCCAGCGCCGACCACTGCCCACTCCTCGGTCTCCGCTTCTTCCTCGTCTACATCTACCGTCGCCTTCTGGCGCACCGTTTTCGTCATGCCGCCCCTGAGCACGTGCGGCCCCTTATGCGGCGCATTGGTATCAACCACCGTCACCTCGCTGCCACGGAAAACCGTGATCTCCACGGCGCCGGCGGCGCTCGCGGCCATCGAAACCAGCACAGCACCCGTCGCGGCCATAAGCGCCGCGCGTATTGTCATCATCTTCATCACATCCATCCCTGATTGCGCTCTCATCGGGCACGCCAGGGGATTCTTTTGACCACCCGGCGTGCTTACCTCCCCTTATCCGAGCAAGATCAGTGCCAGTCCCGTTAATTCGTGTATTTTCAATGTGTTAGTGACGCCACTTATTTTCGCGGCCGGCCGATTGTAAAGTCCACCGACGGTGGCGGGCGGGAATCAAGCTCTAAACCGCCGCGCGGCGCGGGCACAGGCGGCATCGGCCTGGTCCAGCGTTTCCACGCCGCTGGCCACCAGCAACGGCAACATGCGGCACAGCACCCTGGCCGTGACCCGCGCGTCACCCAGCGCCGTGTGGCGCCCGACGACTGAAACCCCGTAGCGTTCCGCCAGCCCGTCCAGCGTATGATCCGCCTCGTAAGGATGCAGATGGGCCGACAGCAGCATGGTATCGAGCACAGGCATGTCGAAATCGACGCCAGCCTGGTGCTGACGGGCACGGACGAAGCGCATGTCGAAGGCCGCGTTCTGTGCTACCAGAACCGCCTCGCCGGTAAAATCGCGTAAGCCCGCCAGGGCGGCCGCGATCCCCGGCGCGCCAGCAACATCTTCGTCGGTCAGCCCGTGAAACCGGGTGGAGGAAGCCGGAATAGGCCGATCCGGGTCGACCAGCGTGTCAAAGGTCTCGCCGTCGCGCACCACGCCGCCGACGATACGCACCGCGCCGATCTGCACGATCTCGTCGCCCTCGTCCGGCTTCAGCCCCGTGGTCTCGGTGTCGAACACGACGAAGGCAAGTTCGGTCAGCCGGCCCGCGCCGAATAGCCGCGGCATCGGCCCCGTGGCCAGCAGGCCAAAATCATAAAAGATCGGACGCGGCGGCAGGGAAGCGCCCGCGTGCTCGGGCGGCGGCGGTGCGCCGGCGAAACTCAGCACATAGCCGATCACGGCCCCGTCGGGTTCGACCACGACGGCCATGCGCGCTGGCTTGCCGTTGAAAGCCATCTCTACCGGCGCGCGACTTTCCGGCCCGGCATCGCGCAGCGCGTCGAACTGGGCGGCAAGATCGCCGTCCTCCACCGCATCGGACAGCTTCCGGCCCAGCCCCAGCGCCGCCGGCGCGCCCAGCGCATGACGCGCGGCATCGTTGAACAGCAACACCCGGTGCTGGGCATCGCACAACACAACGCCCTCCGACAGGTCGCGCAGCACCGCGGCAAGACGGCTGCGCTCATCTTCCAGCCGCTCTGTCGTGGCGGCGACGGCGGCGCCCAGTTCGCGCCGCGCCCGGTCGCCACGCACCGCCAGCGACGCCACCCTTCCGACCAGCGCCTCGATCGCGCCCGGTGCGGCAAGGTCGAGCGCGCGGTCGGGCTCGGCATGCAGGATGGTGTCTATTTCGCGTTCCAGCCGCGCGACCGGTCGCAGCACACGCAGATCAATGCGCACCCAGAGCAGCGCCAGCGCCGCGCCTATCCCGAAGGCGGCGACCAGCAGGACAATCACCAGATCGTCCGGCAGCGCGTTTCCATCTGCCAGGCGCAGCACGGCGCCGGCCAGAATGGCCACGGCGACCAGCCAGACCAGCGCGCACAACATTGCAAGGCGTCGGCGTTCATGCATGTCGGGCTTGGCTCCCTACACCCTCGTCGCCAACGAGATTAGAGACTTTTCGCGCCGCTTGGAATTGCGGTGTCTCCTACCCCCGCATGCCGGACGAGGTGTTGACGGCGGCGTGCATGGAACGGGCGAAGTCCGACGCCTGCTCGACGCTCATGGTGAGCGCGTTGCGGGCATATTCCTTGACCGACAGGATGGCCGGCATCGGCGCCTTGTCGAGCGCGGCGCAGACCAGTTCGAGCTGGGCGTCGAGCTTGCCGTCGGGCACCACGCGGCTGACCAGCCCGTAGGCCAGGGCGGTTTGCGCATCGATCTCCTCGGTCGAATAGGTCAGGTACATCGCCCCCTTGCGCCCAACCCGGTCGATCAGCGACGACATCGCCATGGTCGGCATGATGTTGTGGCCCATCTCGGGCAAAGCGAAGCGCGCGCTTTCCTCCGCGATGGTGATGTCGCAGACGGACGTGATGGCACAGCCGAAGCCAAGCGCCCTGCCCTGCACCGGGCAAACGATGGGAATGGGCGACCGCCGGAAGGCGCCGTAGAAATTGAACACGACTTCTGAACGCGCGCGTGAATCCAGCGCATCGGCGGGCCGGCCGGGCGCGCGGCCTTCCGGGTCGCGGCCGAGGCAGAAATCGTCGCCGGCGCTCCTGAACACGATGTATTTGGAAGACGCGGCGGCCGCGTCGATCATGTCGGCAAGCTCGGCCGCCATCGGGTCGCTGACCAGCCCGCCGCAATCGGCGCGGTTGAGCGTGATGTGGGTGGCGTCACCCTTCTTTTCGCAAATGATATTGTCGGCCATTTTGTCTCCCTCCGGCTTCAATGCTGAGCGACGGTACGTTTGCCCGCCGCTATTCGATGATGATGTCCTGTTCCCGGGTACGATAAAGCATTCTTTTTCCGTCGATCCGCCGCGCAATCCATGACCCCGCGCTCTTCGGCAGGGTCTCGTGATAGCGCAGCTCCCAGCTATCGTCGATCCAATCCAGATCGGCGGTGATCTCAAGCATCGCACCGGCCGGATGCCACAGATACCAGAAGATGTTCGACCCGAATATGTGCCGGCCGGGGCCGAAATGGGTTTCCCAGCCCTGCGCCTCCATGTGGCTGCCGAGCAGCATGACCTCGTCGAAATCGCGCACTTCGTAGGAAGCGTGCTGGAAACCACATCGGTCGCCACGCCGGGCGAGAAACAGATCGTGGTGTTCATGCGAGCCGCCTGCCCGCAGGAACACGCCGATGCCCTTGATGTATTCCGTCTCCCTGAAGCCCAGCCGATCGACATAGAACGACTTGCTCGCATCCACCTCGCCGGGCGCCCAGTAGCCGACATGAGCCATGCGCCGCAGACCGGGCACCCTGACTTCCGTCCCCTCGGCGCGTTGGTTGCGGCGCGGACGATTGCCCGGCGTGTTGGTCGCCGGCGGCTCCAGTGACAGGGGCTCGCGGGTGCTGACCCTAAAGCTCAGCGCGTGGCCCAGATCATCCGAGACGCGCAGGACCCCGTCATTGCCATCCCTGACATCGCGGTCCCGCGAAAGCTCGGCGGCGATAGCCTGCAAGGCATCGGCGTCGGCGACACCCCAGATCAGCTCATGCGCCGTGTCGCCCTCGTCCGGGGCGGGCGGCAATGACGGGTCACCCGCCGGCAACAGGGTGACGGTCGAATTGTCCGGCAGCCGGTGGGTCGCGCCAGCGCTATCGTCGTCAACCGGCACGAACCCCAGATCGGTGAGAAACCGGGTCGCGGTTTCAATGTCGCGGCAACCATAGGTAATGGATTCGACGCCGGTGATATTCATCGCTTTGCCTCCCCGATAGCGCGCCAGATTTTTTCCGCCGTGACCGGCATTTCGATATGGCTAACGCCGAATGCCGCCAGCGCATCGACGATGGCGTTGACCACCGCAGGCGGCGCCGCCGTGGTGCCGCCTTCGCCGCCGCCCTTGACGCCCAGCACCGTGCTCGGCGCCGGCACTTCGTTGAAGGCAAGATCGAAGAACGGCAGGTCGTCGGCGCGCGGCATGGCGTAATCCATGAACGATCCGGCCAGCACCTGACCCGTGGCGCGGTCGTGCAGGCAATGTTCCATCAGCGCCTGGCCAACGCCCTGGACGATGCCGCCATGGGTCTGGCCGTCGACGATCAGCGGGTTGATCACGGTGCCGGTATCGTCGATGCCGGTATAGCGCTGAATACGCACGACGCCGGTCTCGGGGTCGATCTCGACCTCGGCGATGTGGCAGCCATTGGGATAGGTCGGCAGCGGGCTCGAAATCTCGGCCACCGCCGCCAGCGCGCCGCGCAAGGTCTCCGGCAGGGTTACATCGTCTCGTGCCGCCTGCGCCGCCTCGAACAGGCCGAGCGCGCGGTCGGTGCCGCGAATCCGGAACGCGCCCCCGACGAAATCGATGTCGCCCGCATCCGCTTCCAGCACATGGGCGGCGATATCGGCGCCGCGCGCGATGATGGCGTCCGACGTCTGGCGGTACAGATGCCCGGCCAGCCGCATCGAGCGCGACGAGTGCGATCCCGACCCGGCGGAGACAAAATCGGTGTCGCCGGTGCGCAGGCGGACGGCGTCGAAATCCACGCCGAGCCAATCGGAAACGATTTGCGGAAAGCTGGTTTCGTGCCCCTGGCCGGACGACTGGGTGCCAATTACCAGCTCGACCACGCCGTCGGGCAGCACCGTCATCTCGGCGCGCTCGGCCGGGTAGCCCGTCGCGGTCTCGATATAGTTGGCAAGCCCGATGCCGCGCAGCATACCGGCTTTCTCGCTTGCCGCCCGGCGAGCTGCAAACCCATCCCAATCCGATTTTGCCAGCGCCATGTCCATATTCATGCCGAACTTGCCGCTGTCATAGGTCACGCCGATCGCGTTGGTATAGGGGATGGCATCTTCGGCGATCAGGTTGCGGCGGCGCAGCTCGATCCGGTCGATACCGACTTCCCGCGCGGCGATATCGATCAGCCGCTCGATCACGAACATGGCTTCCGGGCGCCCCGCCCCGCGATAAGACGCGGTCGGCAGGGTGTTGGTCAGCGCGGCCGCCGATTCAACCCAGCCCGCGGCGATGTCATAGACCCCGTTATAGACGGTGGGGCCGCGCGCCAGCGGCACGTAGGACACCGTATGGGTGCCGATATTGGCGACATTGCGCCCGCGAAAGGCAAGAAAACGCCCGCCCGTGTCGAGCGCGAGTTCGCCGAGCGACACCAGGTCGCGCCCGGCATAGTCGCTGAGAAACGCCTCGCTGCGCGCGCAGGTCCATTTGACCGCACGCCCGGTGCGTCGCGCCGCCCACGCCACCAACGCGAATTCGACATAGGTATGGTTGCGCGTGCCGTAGCCGCCGCCGACGTCGCGCGAAATGGCACGGACCAGTTCAGGCTCGACGCCGAAGGTGGCGGCAAGCTCGTTCTTGAACCGGATCACCCCCTGCCCGCCCGCTTCCAACAGATATTTGCCGCTGGCGGCGTCGTATTCGGCCAGTGCTGCGCGCGGTTCCATCGGCACGCCGGTAACGCGCTGATTACAGGTCTCGAGCCGGATCACGTGGGCGGCCCCGGCGAATGCCGCCTCGGTCGCGTCATGCGCACCCTTGGCGTCATCGACGCTGAGATTTCCAGCTACCTCGTCCCACAGCAGCGGCGCGCCGTCGGCCATCGCGGACGCCGCGTCCGACACCGCCTCCAGCGCCGCGTAGTCGATCTCGATCAGCTCGGCGGCATCGCGCGCTGCATCTTCATTCTCACCAACCACAACCGCCACGATCTCGCCGACCCGGCGCACGCGTCCGTGGGCAACCGGATACAGCGGGGTATAGAAAATCTCAGACCCGTCACGGTTCTTGAGCTCGACATCCTTGGGATTGCCCCAGGCCGGCATCGCCTTGAGCCCGTCGGAAAGCCAGTCGTCGCCGGTCAGCACGGCAACGACGCCCGGCGCCGCGGCGGCGGCATCGGAGCGGACCGCGCGAATGTCGGCATGGGCGTGCGGGCTGCGCAGCATCACGGCATGCAGCAGGTTGGTGCGCGTTTCGTCGTCGCTATAGCGCCCCTTGCCGGTCAGCAGGCGTTCATCCTCGGCGCGCGGCAGCGCCGCCCCGATCCCGGTCGGACGTCGGTCGGGCGTCGCGGCCACCTGGTCAGTCCTTCTCGAAAGGATTTCCCGGCACCTCGCGGATCGAGGTATTGGGGGCGACATCCTTGCGCCGCAGCTGGGCGCTGCGCCGGCCGTTTTCCAGATAGTTGCCATCGGCGGCGCGCTGCGCCATCTCATCCCACTGCTCGTCCCAATCGCCCAGCGAATAGCCGAACCACGGCGCTTCGGGGTTAAGCGGCGGCAGGCCGAGCCGGTCCCACAACGCCTGCGCGCCTTCCATATATTCGCGCTTGGGGAGCGCGATCGGCGGCATGTCGGCTTTCAGCGTGGCATCGATCAACAGCGTTGAATCGTCGTTCACGCCGGGCCGGGTCTTGGGCCCATAGCGCACCCGGTGTTTCAGGATCTCGACATCGAGCGCCGGGTTGGCGCGATAGGCCATGGCCCAGAACACCGCGTCGCAATTATCGGGATCGATATCCTCATCGACCGCGATGCAGTACTTGCCGATGGCGGCGGCCAGCGAAGAGGCGCCGTAAAGCGCGCGCCATATCTCGGTGGTCGGCGTGCCGCGCGCGACCTGAACGAACAGCACGCGGCGCAGATTGGTCAGCGGCTCGTGCAGGAAGACCTTCTTCACCCCCTTGATGCCGAGCGTGTCGCGCAGATGCGTGAGGTAGAGCGGCTCATAGGCGACGCGCTTGATGACGGAAGATTCCGACGGGGTGAGCTGGCTTATAATCGAACAGAAAACCGCTTTTTTCCGGTGAGTTATAGCGGTTACTTCCATCACTGTATTATAATCTTCCAGCGCCACGTGACCGTGGCTTTCGGCGAACGGGGCCTCGGGCTCGAGATATTCGGTGTCGATAAACCCTTCGATCACCAGCTCGGATTCAGCTGGCACCATGAGATCGACCGTCTTGCAGCGCACCTGGTTGATCGGCCCGCCGGCCAGCCCACCGGCAACCGCCATTTCCTCCAGCCCGACCGGGAGCTTCTGCGGCCCCATGAACGAGACCGCCGGCGGGCAGCCGACGACGATGGCACACGGCATGGGCTCGCCGCGCGCTTTCCACATTTCCCAGTGCGTATGCCCCTCGGCGCCGCCCGGCCGCGCCACCATGCGCACCGCCAGCCGGTTGGATGCCTTCAGCCCGGCCCGGTATGTGC
>JAZFSB010000135.1:0-3841 GCA_036445935.1 Alphaproteobacteria bacterium
CGTCACCACCCGGTTGATGACCCCGGACGAGGCGATCGAGGCCGGCGCCATGGCGCTGTTCGGCGAAAAATACGGCGAGGAAGTCCGCGTCGTCGCCATGGGCGGCAGCGACGAAAAACCCTATTCCGTGGAGTTGTGCGGCGGCACCCATGCCTGGCGCACCGGCGATATCGGCCTGTTCAAGATCCTGTCGGAAAGTGCGGTCGCGGCCGGGGTCCGGCGCATCGAGGCGGTCACCGGCGCCGCCGCGCTCGCCTATCTGGATGAAACCGAGAAGCTGCTGCGCGAAGCGGCCGGCGCGCTCAACGTGCCGCCGGACCAGTTGCCCGCGCGCATAAATGCCCTGATGGACGACCGCCGACGGCTGGAAACCGAGCTGTCAGAGACGCGGCGCAAGCTCGCTACCGGCGGTGGCGGGGAAGGCGGCGGGCAAAAGGATATCGGCGGCATCGCCTTTGCCGGGCGCGCCGTCGTCGACGTACCCGCGCGCGAGCTCAAATCGCTGGCCGATGATCTTAAGCAACAGGTCGGCTCGGGCGTGGTCGCGGTCTGCGCCGCCACCGACGGCAAGGCGTCGTTGGTGGTTGGCGTCACAGACGACCTCACCGACCGCGTCAGCGCGGTCGATCTGGTGCGCGTCGGGTCGGCCGCGCTCGGCGGCAAGGGCGGCGGTGGCCGCCCCGACATGGCCCAGGCTGGCGGTCCGGACGCGACCAAGACCGACGCGGCGCTTGCCGCCATAGAAAAGGCGCTGGCCGCTGCCGTTTCCGGCTAGTGTCCTGGTTCCGTCAGGTCGGAAAACGTATTAACCAAATGAAGGTCTAGGCTGCGTGGACCGCGTTGCCGTTGCGCCAGCCATCGTTGGATTTGCAGCGTTTGCAGACCCGTTCGCCGGACCATTCGCTGTCAAAGCCGTCGCCGCACATCAGGCAATCCCGTTTTTTGGGTTTATAGGGAATATCGGTGGTTGGTTTCGTGGTGTGTTTTGTCATGACCATTTACTTATACATAGAAAGTTATTGAACCGTTCATTGCTATGATTAAAGCCGCAAATTTGCGTCAAATGTCGTCAGCCGCCGAGCGCGCTGTTGAGCCCCTGGCAGGGAAATCGCAGGAGGTCTGGTCGGCCCGAAAGTGAAATCCAATTCGGACAGAGTTGATATGGGTCCGATCACGCTCGATTGAAAGGGGTGGGAAATAACAGGAAATAGCGTATGATCCGGCGCCTTTTCAACTAAAATCCGTGCGATGCCGATGCCCGGGCGCCAAATGCAAACAGGCAAGGCTCAGGCGCTTCATAATTCGGGTCGCAGCCGGTACCTCATCCATCTTTAATCGAGAGAGAGTTCCATGATCGATCTGATTTCCATCGCGCGAACGGAAGCCGACGGCGGTGACCTGTTTGGACTTTTGTCAGGGCTTTTCGAGCCGGCGGATGTCAGGCCGGAGGGCCATGCCGACGCCGTCGTGTGGCAGGGCGGCAATCACGACGGGAAGGTGAACCCGGTCGCTCATTCGCTCACCGACGCCTATGCGCTGCTCGGCACCCTGGCCGCGATCGATGTGTTGGGGCTGCCCTTCTATGCCGTGCCGATGTGGTCGCAATATCGTCATGACACCAAGCTGGCGTCGCTGGGATGGTTCGGCAACATGCCCTGGACCTCGATCAAATGGTCGACAGCGGGCGATGCCTACGTAAATGACGGCAAGGGCGGCAAGGTCGTGGTGATGGGCAAGTCGGCCAATGCGCCGCTGCGCACGCAGGCTGGCGTTTATTGCAATGTTCGCCCCTACGGGCCGATCACGGTAGTCCGCTGCATGCCTTGCCTGCCGTATTCGCAGGACAGGCCGCTTTTTAACGTCAATCCCGAGACCGGGATCGTTCATTCGGAGATGAATTCGCCGGGCATCCAGATGGCCTATGCCAACCGTCTGTTCCTGAAAATGGTCCACGAGTCGGGCAAGCTCGGCCGCGTCGCCATGAAGCCGACCCAGGCAATGGAGGATGGCATCAATGCCGGGCTGCATTCCTGGTTGCTCAAGGGCACCAAGTTCGAGGTCGGCCGCAAATACGCGGTGGATCCCTACGAAGAACTCAAGGACCAGATCGATCGCATTATCGCGCTGCTGCCGCCCGACTTCAAAGACGGTATGGAAAATTGGGGTGGCCGGATCGAACAGCATATCGCGGACACCAATTACGGGCTGATGCTGTGGGACCTGATCGAGCAGCGGGACTGCATCATCCTGGCGACCGATCTCGATGGCGACCGGCTGACCGATCTGCTGGCCGACGTTTCGGACCCGATGCGGGCCTTCGCCCAGCGCGTCGCCGACCATCTCGGCGTGGACGGCCGGAAGAACACGCTATGGACCGAAATGGGCTACACCACGGGCAATGGCCGCGACATGACGTCGGTGATGCACCGCCTGGCCGGCCCGCCGATCCATGAACAGACGCTGGGCTCCGCCGATGCGATGCTGCTGCGTCTGCTCGATGGGGATGAATCGATGGGCGGCACCAAAAGCCCGTACGATCCGCGGATTCATTTCGTGCTGATCCGCGATGCCTATATCGACGCGAACCCGGACAATGCCGAACTTGCCAAATGGCTCGACGCGGCATTAGCCAAGTTCGACGAGGTTTACGGTGTAGACCGTCCAGGCTTCCTTGAAGGCTACAAGGTGCTCAAGTCGGCCATTACGCCCTGGGGGAAGTAGAGAGCCGGCCGGGCCGATTCCACGTAAGGGGATAGGAAAATTAAAGCCGGGCGGGGTCGGCGGTGATGTTGCCCGGCGGAATTGTGGCCAGGGTTTCCAGCGCATGCTCGGCGTCGGGCGCAACGGCATACAGATCTCGTGTCGGCGGAGCGGCGAAACCGTGCTCGATTGTGCCGGCGATGAGCGCGTCGAGCCGGCCCCAGTAGCCGGCGATATCGACCACGACGATCGGTTTGTCGTGCATGCCGAGCTGCTTCCAGGTGATGATTTCGAAGGTTTCGTCCAGCGTGCCGACGCCGCCCGGCAGCACGATGAAGGCGTCGGACAGTTCAAACATCTTTTCCTTGCGGCTGTGCATGCTGTCGACGGTGATCAGCCGGCTGACGCCCGGATGGGCATGCTCGCGTTCCACCAGATAGTCGGGAATGACGCCGATGACCTCGCCGCCAGCGGCCAGCGCCGCGTCGGCCATGGCGCCCATCAGCCCGGCATTGCCACCGCCGAACACCAGCCGCTGTCCGGCCCTGGCGATTTCCCGTCCGATGAGATCCGCGCCCGCGCGAAAGCGTGCATCGTGTCCGGGTGCGGCACCGCAAAACACGCAGATGCTTGTTATGGTTCGCAATATGCTGGCCTCCGTCAATATCGTCCAAGCGGGGAACAACCGATATTTACTTGACGCCGCCCGTTAAAGGTAGGAAATCTGGTCATCTAACAAGGCACCGTGCCAGAAGAGCGCAAGTGTCGAATTCAGTAGCGGGCCGCGGGGTTCGCAGGGAGGACGAAATGAAAATATTCACCAAGGTCGCGATTCTGGGCGCTGTCACCGCCGGCATTCTGGCCGTTGCGCCGATCCAAATGGCGGCGGCGCAGTCCGGCGAGGACTATGCGAATATGCGCCGGGCGGCGATGAAGGAATTCTCCGCCCATTATGGCGCGATCAAGAAGTACCTCAAGGGCCACAAGGATCCGAAGAAGGCCGCTCGTCTGAACAAAGCAGAAGACGTCGAACTCCGCGCCATGGCGATCGCCGGTCTGGCGGGCAAGTTGCATACCATGTTCGCGAAAAAAACCAGTGTCAGCGATATTCCCGGCAAGACCCGTGCCAAGCCGGAAATCT
>JAZFSB010000136.1:0-3473 GCA_036445935.1 Alphaproteobacteria bacterium
CGAGGCCGCCATGATGATGACCTTCTTCTTGGCGTCCTCGATCGAGGTGGCGACCCGGGTAAGCGCGGTCACCGCGCTGTTCAGCTCGGCCATGTTGCCGATCCAGAGCATTTTGTTCATGTCGAACTTGATGCCCTTGGGCCGGATGAGCTGGAAGATGGGGTGGGTCCAGAACGGCATCAGCAGGGTAGTGCCGTTTTTCGCCGCCGCGTTATAGACGTAGTTCGACGCCTTGACGCCGCCGCTACCCGGCATGTTGACGATCAGTACCCGGGGCTTGCCGGGTATCTTGGCTTCCATGTGCTGGGCGAGCGTGCGCGAATAGAGATCGTACCCGCCGCCTGGCGCCGCGCCGATGGTGAAGCGGATGGTGTTCCCCTTGTAGAATTCGGAAACCGCATCGGCCATGGCGGGCATCGATGAAAATGTGGCAATCGCCGCGAGCGTGGTTGCGGACAGAATTTTCTTTCGCATGGTCATCTCCCTGATTTCATGTTTGTACGAAGCCTAGAAACAGTCGGTGTGGAAGTAAAGTTTCATGGTGGTCACGAACGGGTTGTCGAAGCGTGATCGGGGACGCACAATCGGGCAACCATCATCAGGGGGGAGAGAAAATGGCGTTTTCGAGTTGGCGCGGAATTGTTGGCATTATCAAGCCGACGATGCGGCCGGGCGGTCTGGAGGACATGATCCGCTTGCTGCCGGAAGGGATCGGCGTATTGCCGCTCTATAACAACATCACCCGTGGAGATCGCGCCGAGTTCAAGGAGGTTATGGCGGAATATGACGAAAAAGTCGCGATCCTGGCCGAGCAGGGCTGCGATATCATCCACCCGGAAGGCGCGCCGCCCTTCATGGTGATGGGGCTGAAGGGCGAAGCCAAGAAAATCCGTGGCTGGGAGCGCAAGCACAAGGTTCCGATCATCACGTCGGGCACCAACCACATTGCCGCGCTGAAGGCGCTCAAGGTCAAGCGCTTCGTCGGCGCGACCTATTTTGGCGGCAACATCAACAAGACTTTCGCGGATTACTTCACCGCCGCCGGCTTTGAATGCCTGGCGATGGAAGGGATGGATGTGCCCTTCAACGAGGTGCAGGAAATGTCGTCCCACCGGGTCTACAAGCACGTCAAGGAAGCCGTCCTCAAGCACCCCAAGGCGCAGGGCATCTATATGCTTGGTTCAGGCTGGAAGGTGATGGATATCCTGCAGACGCTGGAACAGGATCTCGGCCTGCCGGTGGTGCACCCGGTCACGGCCCGGGTCTGGGAGTTCCAGAAGCGGCTTCATATCCGTGAAACGCGCCAGGGCTACGGCACGCTGCTGGCGGATTTGCCGTAGACGGGGCTAAATAAGGCCGGTGCGGCTTCCGCGTAAGCGGCCAAAAGACTCTAAACCGCCAGATCGCACGCCAGCATAGCGAAGGCCGGGCCCCAGTCGCCGTCCGCCTGCTGGCGGTAGACCGGCATGTCGGGGAACCACGGGCTTCGCTCGCCCGACGCCATCCAGCGGAATTCGGGCGGGTAGGGCACCAGCACCCGGCAGGCGCGGCCGCGCGTAGCGGCCAGATGGACGTTGGTGTTGCTGACGCAGACATGATCGTCGAGCAACCCGACCAGCGCCAGCATGTCCTCGAGCCGGTCGTTCAGGGCGCTGAAATCCAGCACCTCACGCCTGAGCGCGCCGGTGAATTTGTCGATCTCGCCCGCGAACGGCGCGCGCTGGAGCACGACGATGGTGGCCTCGATTGGCGCCAGCGTCGTGGCGAGCCGCGCGAGCGGGGTTTCCTTGAACAGGTAGCGCTGGCGGTTGAGGGTGCCGGCACGCCAGGTGACCCCGATATAAGGTGGTGGGCCGAATGAGCTGAGCTCGGCGCGGAGCGCGTCCTCGCACCCGGCCATCGGCGACAGCGCGATGGTTTCGGGGGTAGCTGGTGCGTCGTCGTCAGCCAGCAGATAGGGCAGGTCGCAGACCGCGACCGTCAGGTCATAATCGTCCGGGGTGGCCTCTTCCGGCGCAACGGCGATGCCGGATCGCGCCAGCATGGCGGACAGCCTTGGGTCAGGCCGATATGTGATCTCCGCGCCGCGCGCCGCAAGCCGCGGCAGGTAGCGCAGGAAAAATAATTCGTCGCCCAGCCCCTGGTCGCGCAGCACCAGCACGCGCTTGCCGGCAAGGTTCGGGCTGAGTGGCGCGTGTGCCAGCGTATCGCCGCCATCACCCATGGTCTGGCGGAACCGGTAATCGTCCCAGCCGCCGGCGAAGTCGCTCCGCAGCAGCCGGCAGGTGGCGCGACCGAACCGGGCCTCGCGATGATCCGGGCTGATCGCCATCGCCTGTTCGTAGGCATCCACCGCCTCGTCCAGCGCTCCAAGCTGACGCTGGGCGTGGCCCAGATTGGCCAGCGTGCTGGGGCAGTCGGGATCTGCATCAAGTGCGCGCCGGTAGAGCGCCAGCGCCGCGCCCGGATCGTCCACCGCGCACAGCGCGTTGCCCAAATTGCCCAGCGTGTCGGGATCATCGGGCGCGACCAGCAGCGCCGTGCGGAAGGCCTGAACCGCCTTTTCGGGCTGGCCATGTTCGATCAACGCCAGACCGCGTTCGTTATGTACCTGGGAGTCGCCCGGTGCGGCGGCGGCGGCGGCATCGAGATGGGTAAGCGCGTCGGCCCGGTTGCCGTCCGCGGCCAGCAGCACCGCGAGCTGGCGCCGCGCCCCGACATTGGCGGGGTCGAGCATGACCACGTTGTCATAGGCGGCCTGTGCTTGTGCGCTTTCGCCCAGATCACTCAACACGTTGCCGAGATTAAGCCAGGCCGGCACGAAGGCGGGCGCGGCCCTGGTCGCGGCGCGCAGTGTCTCCACCGCGGCGAGTAATTTGCCCGCCGCCCGCAGTGCCGCGCCGAGATTGGTTTGGATCTCAATGTTGTGGGGATCGATGTCATGCGCGCGCTGCAGCGTTTCGACGGCGTCGGCTGGCTTGTCGGCGCCAAGCTGGGAGACGCCCAGCAGATGCAGGGCAACCGGATGATCGGGCGCTCGCTTCAGCGCCTTGCGGCACAAGATAGCGGTATCGGCATGGCGGCCCTGTTGGAACCGCTTCGCGGCCTTGCCGATCAGCACGTCGAGCTGTGATGCGGTGTTGTGTCCGCCGGGCGGAGCGTAGTGTGCGTTTGGGGCCATGAAATCGGTGCATTATTGGGGGTTTTCCCGACATTAGCCGGTGCCGGCTAAGAAGTTGTTAACCCAGACCTATCGCCGCCTGGTGGCTTGACGCGCTTGCCCGCCCGCCGCATGGTCGCGCGATCATGAATGCGCCCCCAAATGCCCAACTTCACATGGAACTTGCCCTTGCCGAGGCGGCCGAGGCCGCGCTGCGCAACGAGGTGCCGGTAGGCGCCGTGGTGGTCGATCCTGCCGCGGGGGTAGTGCTGGCGTCCGCCGGTAACCGCACCGAGGAGCTGTCGGATGCGAC
>JAZFSB010000137.1:0-2228 GCA_036445935.1 Alphaproteobacteria bacterium
CGGTCGGGGCCGAAATAGTTGCGGTAGGTTGGCGTGGCCAGGCGGGCGCGTGTCGTCCAGGCGCCGCCGCGCAACACGCGGGTGATGTCGAACAGCGGCTGGGAATATTCCTTGTAGTCGTCGGGCGCGAAACCGGCGAAGGGGCGGAACACATCCTCCGTCCATTCCCACACATTGCCGATCATCTGGCGGCAGCCCCACGCATTGTCACCATCTTCATGCGCCGCCACATCGACGCAGGCAAGCGCGAACCCGTCGAGATTGGCGTGGGCCGGCGTGCACGCATCATCGCCCCACGGGTAGCGCGCCTTGACCAGCCCACCGCCCGGACCGGGGCGCATGGTCGCGGCGAATTCCCATTCCGCCTCGCTCGGCAGGCGCCGTCCCGCCCAGCGGCACCAGGCATTGGCCTCATACCAGTTGACGTGGATCACCGGCTCGTCGGGGTTGAGCGGGCTCCACTGATCGAACCGGCGCACCGCCCAGCCACCCGGCCCGTCGGGTTTCCAGAAAACCGGATGGGCGGCGCGCGCCGCCTCGCGCCAGGCCCAGCCGTCATCGCACCAGAGATCGCGGCGCTCATAGCCGCCGTCGCCGACGAAATCGGCGAACGCGCGGTTGGTGGTCGGCGCGCGGCCCATGCGGAACGGGGCGACCGCCACGTCATGCGCCCATTTTTCGTTGTCGAACAGGAACGCGGCATCGGGCGCCGAGCCCATCGCAAACGTGCCGCCCGGAATATCCGCGTCGCCCGCCAGCGCGCCGGTCGCTGGTGTCACGCGCGCGCCCGCGCCATCGGGCGCGAAGCGGGGCGTCGGGTAGCCATGCGTCTGGCGCGCCCAGGTGAAGGCCTCGTCATGCATGTCCTCATGCAGGGTCGTGAACTGATAGAGAAAACTCTCGCGCTCGCTGGCCAGCCCGCCGCCCAGCTTTCCCACCACCGTTTCCAGCACGGACCCCATATAGTCCAGCATTTCGTCCAGCGGATAGACCGGCAGATCCCAGCGCGTCTCGTGCGCGATGGCGATGGAATCGTAAAGCTGATCGCCGCGCTCCAGCAGGGCTGCGTGGCCGTGCTCGCGGCGCAGGATGAACTGTTCGTAAAACCACGCGACATGGCCGATCTCCCAGATCATCGGGTTGACGGTCGGCAGCTTGGGGCCGATGAGCTGCTCTTGCGTCAGCCCGTCGATCAGTTCTAACGTCCGCTGCCGGGCGCTCCGCATCATTGCGGCGAGGCGTTCGGTTTCAACTGGTGCCGTCATGGTCTCTCGCGATTAGGTCCAAGGAACTCATGAAGATTAGCCTCGTCACGCCCGCCGGAAAACAGTCACGTGCGGGAAATCGCACCACGGCGGTGCGCTGGGCGCGAATCCTGGGCGATCTCGGCCACCGCGTGGCCGTGTCGGAAGCCGATGACGGGGCCGACGCCGACATGATGGTGGCGGTCCATGCCTGGCGCAGCGCGGATTCCATCCGGCGCTTTTCCGACACCCATCCCGACCGGCCGCTGGTCGTGCTGTTGGCCGGCACCGACATTTACCGCTTCCAGCACAGCCACCCCGACGACACGCTGGAGTCAATGGCGCGCGCGACGGCCTTGGTCTGTCTGCACGATCTGGTGCACCGCGCGATCCCGAAAAGGTTTGCGAAAAAGCTCCATGTCATCCACCAGTCCGCCCCGCCGCTGCCCGGCCCGCGGACCCCCACGCCGCGCTGGTTTGAAGTCTGCGTCGCCGGCCATCTGCGGGAAGAAAAGGATTCGCTGCGCGCGGCCTATGCGGCGCGCCAGGCGCAGCCCTCCTCGCGCCTGCGCGTCGTGCATCTCGGCAAGGCGCATAACGCGGAATGGGCGCGTGACGCGGCGGCCGAGATGAAGCGCAACGCGCGCTTCGTCTGGCGCGATGAAGTCCCCGGCTGGCAGGTGCGCCGCCAGTTCGCGCGCAGCCACGCCATGGTCATCAGCTCGGTCATGGAAGGCGGCGCCAACGTGGTGTCGGAAGCCATCGTCGCCGGCCTGCCCGTGCTGGCGTCGAAAATCGACGGCAATGTGGGACTGCTGGGTGCGGACTATGCCGGCTACTACCCGGCGGAAGACACGCAAGCGCTGGCCGCCCTGCTGAAGCGCGCCGAGACCGAGCCGGGTTTCCTGAAGAAGCTGGCCGCCCAGAACCGCAAAAAACGCCCGCTCTTCCACCCCGCGCGCGAAGCGACGGCTTGGCGGAAAC
>JAZFSB010000138.1:0-17347 GCA_036445935.1 Alphaproteobacteria bacterium
GCGGCTCGGCACCGAAGGGCTGAACGCCCCCCAGGCGCTGATGTTGACCAAGATCCACGGCCAGTCGATCACCGTCCGCGATCTCGTTGAGCGGGGCTATTACCTGGGTTCCAACGCGTCTTACAACATCAAGCAGCTTGTATCCGGCGGTTTCGTGATCCAGGAGCGATCTTCTCATGACCGGCGCTCTACGCGTGTCCGACTGACCGCCAAGGGCGAGGAGCTGTGCGATCAAATCGCCAAGGCCGAGGGTGAACACGCCCGCGCCCTTGCCAAGGCCGTCGGTGGCGAAGACGATCTCACCAGCGCCTGCCACTTGCTGCGCCAGCTTGAGACCACCTGGGCGGATTACCTGCGTTACGACGCCTACTGATCAAGCCAACGCCTTTCACCATCGACCCTGCCGGCGTTTCAGCGCCCGCGGGCGAATGCGGTTGCGGGTATCGCTGCGTCCCGCTACCGTAAGCCTATATTGGCTGACGTTGGGTGTCCGGGCGGTATAACTAACTCGGTGATCGCCACGTCGCCATCCCCTCGCCGGCTCCGGTGTCGAGAACGGCCACCCCCTTGATTAAACCCGATCATGACGCAGAAAATCGACCTTCTCACCGCTTTTCACGATTTTGCCCCGGAGCCAGAGGATTTTCTCTCAGCCCTGGTCGCGGGCCTGTCCGCGCCTCACAAGTCCATGCCCTGCAAGTTCTTTTACGACAAACGCGGCTCGGCCCTGTTCGACCAAATCTGTGAATTGCCGGAATATTACGTTACCAGAACGGAAAATGCCTTGCTTCGCGATGTTAGCGGCGAGATCGCGGAATTGGCCGGGTCTGGTGCCCATCTGATTGAATTCGGCAGTGGATCCAGCCGCAAGATCCGTACCCTGCTTGACAGCCTGAAACACCCCGCGGCCTACACCGCAATCGATATTTCGCGCCAGCACCTGCTGGACTCCACGCAAGCCGTCGCGACGGATTACCCGTCGGTCGCGGTCAGCGCGGTCTGTGCCGACTACACAAAACCAATCGAGCTGCCGGGCCTTGAAACCGCGCTTGAGCGCCGGCCGTTGGCATTCTTTCCCGGCTCCTCGATCGGTAACTTCTCACGTCCGGACGCGCGCGAATTTCTCTCTAATATCGCGTATATGCTCAGGCCAACCGGCGGTGACCTGTTGATCGGGATCGACCTCAAGAAAGATGTAGGCCTTCTGGAGGCAGCTTATAACGACACGGCGGGCGTGACCGCCGATTTCAACCTGAACCTGCTGGTGCGCGCCAATAGCGAACTGGGGGCCAATTTCGACCTGGCCGGATTTCGGCATCAGGCGATCTACAATGCAGAGGACGGGCGTATTGAAATGTACCTCTTCAGCACCCGCGCGCAGCAGGTGACGATCGGCGGGCTGGACTTCCGCTTCGCCGACGGCGAAGCCGTGCACACCGAGAATTCCTACAAATATACGGTTGAAGAAGTTCATACTCTTGCAAAATCCGCGGGATTTGAACCAAGCGCGTCATGGACCGATCCTGACCAGCTTTTCAGCATTCATTACCTGCGGCTGGAGTGACTCGAAGACGCTTGCTACCATGTCAGGTAAGGCGGACAGGGGGGGATAAGGATCACTGCATGCGGATCGACGTGATCTCGGACACCATCTGCCCGTGGTGTTTCATTGGCAAGCGACGGCTGACGCGGGCCCTCGCCATGCGCGACCTGGAACCGGTGGATATCCGCTGGCGGCCGTTTCAGCTTAACCCGACAATGCCAGCCGACGGCATGGATCGGGATAGCTACCTTACCGCCAAGTTCGGCAGCGTGGAGCGGGCGGAGCGCCAATATGACCGGATCCGCGCCGCCGGACGTGAGGAAAACATCAATTTTCGCTTCGACCTCATCGAACGCATCCCCAATACCGTGCAATCGCACCGCCTGCTGCACTTTGCAGAGGGTTCCGGATTACAGGATACCGTCTCCGAAATGCTGTTCGATGCCTATTTTTTGCGCGGCCGCGACATCGGTATGCGCGATGAACTGGTTGAAGTGGCTGGTCTTGCCGGGTTGGACGCTGATTTGGTCAAAGACTATCTGACAGATGATCAGGATCGCCCCGATATTCTTGCCGAGGAGGACCGTGCCCGGCTCAACGGCGTCAACGGGGTCCCCTGTTTCGTCATCGACGATCAATACGCCGTTTCGGGCGCGCAATCGCCGGAAATATTTTTACAGATATTCGATGTGGTCCGCGAGGAACACGCCATGACGCGCGGACGCGCGGTAGCGGAATAAACCGGGCTTCGTTAACCCAGTGACCGCCAATAACCGGCACTGTGACGGATCACCAGGCATTCGACCCCCCGCTTCTCCAACGACGCGCATAGCGACGCAGCCGCCGCGCGGCTTTTCAGGGGGCCTGATCGCAGGCGGTATGGAATGGCGTGATCCTCCGCCTCGGCGCGGGTCAGGCTCTCAAGCGGCGGCAGAAGCCCGCCAGCGGCCTTGCGAAGGACTTCCATGCCACGATCAAGATGCCGGGCCAGTCGATAGGCGGCAAGTTGAACACGGTACTCGCCAACATCGGTGCTGTTTACCGCTTTAGGCTCGGCCGCCGGCGTTTCGATGGCCATGACTGACTTGTTGCCCGGCAATTTGGCGACGAAGTGACGGATCGCCATATTGTCACCAGCCGATGCGATGTCGAAAGCCTGGCCCGATACCTGATCGCCCTTGCGGGTTACGAAACACTCGAATTCAAGGCCCTGCAAGTCCTTACAGAGCCGAGCAGCGGCGGCGCGGTCCTCCAGACCAATAGAGCGGACCATGTAGAGGTTCTTTTCATACGTCACATTCAACCGCCCCTGCGGCAGTAGGTCTCCAGCCTTTGAACTCAGCCGCTTTAGCGTCGTGGAAAGCCAGCGAAAGGTCTTGAATGCCCCAAGCTGGACCCGGAAGGTTCCATGGGCCATAACGGTGCTCGCCACTACGGCTTGCACCGCCTCGGCGGGCATGTCCACGACCAGTCCGGGGCTTTGTTCGGCCATTTGTTCGGTCGACTGTTCGGTTGAAATCTTCGCGATCGCCATCATCGGGCGGTCGGAAACCGTTGTAATTGGGGCCTCGGGCGGTGGCGGCACCACAAGCGCCACAACGTCCGGCACGGGTACGGCGCGCGCGACCACGCTCGACGTCGGCGCGGGCGGCGGCGGCGGCACGAGCATGGCAACATCCGGTGTGGGCTCAGGGGCCGGCGCTATGGATGGCGCGGGCGGCGGTGCGGATGGTGCGGGCGGCGCCGGCGGTGCGGGCACGATGACCGGGATCGAAGCGATTTGTGGCTCGGAAGCGGGCATTTCGACAAATTTCGTCGCCGGTTCGGGTGTGGGGCGGGGCTGGCGGTTGTTAAGCAGGTTCAAAACCGAGTTACGATCGCCGGATTCGGCTATTTTTCTGGTTTTGGCAAAAAAACCATCGTTCCAGCCCTTGTCGGCCGCGGCGCGCGCTATCTTGGCCGGCGCCTGTTCCATCGACCGGCCGGACAAACCATAGATGAAGGCCAGGTTGGCAAGATGCCGCTGGTTCGCCTTCGGTGAGGCCACCACCCGTTTAATTTCCTTTAAGGCAACCTCATAATCCCCTGAAACACTTAGGGAAAGTGCTAAGTTATTGCGCGCGGTCAGGCTCTCCGGCTGAAGCGCGAGCGCCTCGCGATAATGCTTCTGGGCTATCTCGCCGTGGCCCAGCATTTCATGGGTAACACCGATTTTGTTAAGCAGCGGCGCGTCGCGGTTAATCGCCAGGGCGGTGTCGAAGGCGTCCAGCCCTTCCTGGTATTTCTGGTTGGAAACCAACGCCTTGCCAAGGCCTTCATGGGCATTGAAAAGGGTTGAATTAAGGACCAACGCCGCCCGGTAAGCAGCTTCGGCCTCATCAAAGCGGCGCTGGGCAAATCGAACATCGCCGCGGCCTACCAACGGCTTGGCGTCCTTGGGCGCGGTTTTATGAGCTTTTTCAAACAGATCCAGGGCCGTCCGCAGATCGCCTTCATCGAAAGCGGCCCGCCCGACCCGAAGTTGCACCTCAGCCAGACGCGTGACCGATGGCACCGCCGTCGACCCGCTAGCGGTGGGTGACGAAGTTTGTTGATCCGTCACGATGGACCCGCAACCCGCAGCTAGAAATGTTGCAAACGCGACGACAGCCAAGCGACCGGCGCGAAAGATGCTATGCATGGTGTTGATCCCCAAACTCCACCATCAAGAATGCCCACGATTAGTTAACATTCGGTAAAATGTGTTAACCTCTTCCCTCCTCTTAAAAAGATTATTGAGCGATATAATTCAATGTTTTATATAATTTTTCGAACAATTTAGATTATGCATGTAATTCCATGAACGGAAAAAAGTTTGATGAACCAACCTATTCCGCTCGAACCATCGCCCATTACAACCGCAACGCCGGTCAGTTCTGGGAGGGAACGCGCGATCACGACGTGACCCAGAACCGCGCCGCGCTGCTCGGCGCGATCGAAACGCCCGGCCCCTACCGAATCCTCGATTTTGGCTGCGGCCCCGGCCGCGACCTACGGTATTTCGCTGATTTGGGCCATGAGGCAATCGGGCTGGACGGCTCATCCGCCTTGGCCACCTTGGCTCGCGCCCATTCTGGATGCGAGGTTTTAGTTCAGGATTTTCTTGATATAACGCTTACAGATAATTGTTTTGATGGAGTTTTTGCGAATGCCAGCCTGTTTCATGTCGGGCGTGTGGCGCTGCCCGGCCTGTTGAGGCAATTGAAGGATGCGTTGAAACCTAAAGGCGTGCTTTTCAGCTCCAATCCCCGTGGCAATGACGAGGAAGGCATGTCGGGCGATCGATTTTCCTGTCTCCATAGCGAGGAAGGCTGGCGGCGCCTTGTTGGCGCGGCCGGATTTGTCGAACTCGATCATTTTTACCGGCCCGAGGGGCTTCCGCGCGCGCAACAGCGCTGGTTTGCGACGGTTTGGCGTAAAGTTAATTCTTTTTGAGGGTTAATTCTTTTGTTCAATTCAGGCCGCCGCCATCTTGGCAAGCTGAATGACCAGGCGTCGGGCCCCTTTCAGCCGTGCGTCCGGTTCGGTCCAGTCGCGTCGGAATACCAGCCGGTGGTCCGGACGCAGGGTGACCTGGCCCGGCTGCTTCTGAATGTAGGCCACCAGAGCCTCGGGGCGGGCAAATCGATCATTGTGAAAGCTGAGCACGGCCCCCTTCGGGCCAGTATCCAGCTTGGCAATTCCCGCTTGCTTACAAAATTGTTTAATACCAACAATTTCCAGTAGGTTTTCAACCTCATTCGGTAAGGAACCGAAACGGTCGATCAGCTCCGCGGCAAAGGCTTCGATTTCCCCACGATCGGTAAGCGAGGCAAGGCGACGATACAAACCGAGCCGGACATCGAGATCGGCAATATAGCTTTCCGGTATCAGAACAGCCGTGCCGATGTTGATTTGCGGGCTCCAGTCACCATCGAGGGTTTCCTCGTCACCCTCGCCACGGGCGGTGGCCACGGCTTCCTCGAGCAATTGCTGGAACAGCTCCACCCCGACCTCTCTGATATGGCCGGATTGCTCCTCGCCGAGCAAATTTCCGGCGCCCCTGATATCGAGGTCGTGGCTGGCCAGGGTAAAGCCGGCACCCAGCGCGTCAAGCGACTGCATGACCTCGAGGCGTTTTTCGGCCGCCGCGGTCAAAATGCCGCGTGGCGGCAGCGTCAGGTAGCAATAAGCGCGCTGCTTGGAACGCCCGACACGGCCTCGGAGCTGGTAAAGCTGGGCCAGGCCAAACATATCCGCGCGGTGAATGATCAATGTATTGGCAGTCGGGATATCCAGCCCTGATTCAACGATCTGGGTCGATAGCAGGAGATCCACCGACCCCTCGTAAAAGCGTGTCATGACCTCTTCCAGCGCGCGCGCGCCCATCTGGCCGTGCGCGATGGCGACCCGCAGCTCCGGGACCAGCCCACGGATCGCCGTTTCGATCTCCGGCAGGTCACGAACCCGCGGGCAGACATAGAAAATCTGACCACCCCGGAATCTTTCCCGCATAATGGCTTCGCGGATAATGACCGGGTCATAAGGCAGCACAAAAGTCCGCACCGCCAGCCGATCTATCGGCGGGGTTGCGATCATCGACAGATCCTTGACCCCGGTAAGCGCAAGCTGCAGGGTGCGCGGGATCGGCGTCGCCGTCAGGGTCAGGACGTGAACATCGGTGCGAAGCCGTTTCAGCCGTTCCTTGTGCGCCACGCCGAAATGTTGTTCTTCATCGAGAACCAGAAGAGATAAGTCCTTGAATTCTATTCTTTTTGAAAGTAGCGCATGAGTGCCAATCACGATGTCGATTGTGCCGTCGGTCAGCCCAGCCCGGACCTCTGTCGCCTGCTTGCCGGTCACCAGCCGTGACAATTGTGCGATCTGGACCGGATAGCCACGGAATCGCTCGCTGAAGGTCGCGAAATGCTGGCGGCACAGCAGAGTGGTCGGCGCCACCACCGCCACCTGCCCGCCTTCCATAACAGCCGCATAGGCGGCCCGCAGCGCAATCTCGGTCTTGCCAAATCCGACATCACCGCAAATCAGCCGGTCCATTGGCCGTCCGACGGACAGATCCTCCATCGTCTCATCAATGGCGCGTCGCTGGTCATCGGTTTCGGTATAGGGAAAGCGGGCGCAAAATTCGTCGAACATGCCGTCTCCGGCATTTATCCGGCGCCCGGGGCGCAGCAAACGCGCGGCGGCGACCTGGATCAATTCATCCGCCATGTCGCGTAAACGCTTCTTGAGGCGGGATTTACGGGCCTGCCAGGCCGCCCCGCCCAGGCGGTCGAGCGCGACCTCGGATTCCGCCGAGCCATAGCGCGACAGCACCTCGATATTCTCAACCGGTAGGAACAGCCGGTCGCCGGCATCGTAGGAAAGCCGCAGACAATCATGTGGCGCACCGGAAACCGTAATGGTTTCAAGCCCTTCATAGCGACCGATGCCGTGATCAACATGGACGACGAAATCGCCGGTGGACAGTTCCGCCGCATCCGCCAGGAAGGCATCCGCCCGCCGTCTCCGGGCGCGACGGGTGACCCTTTCGCCCAGTATGTCTTGTTCGCCAATGACGGTGATATCGTTACACGTGAAACCATGCTCGATAGCCAACACCAGAAGTTGTAGGTCGGCAGTCTCCGCCCCCAAGATGTCGGCCCAATCGTCAGGTTTCAGCGGTTCGGGCACGCCATGATCGACCAGTAACCGCGCGATCCGTTCGCGAGAACCCTCCGTGTGAGCAGCAATCACCACCCGCCGGCCGGCACGGGTTTCGGTGACGATATGGTTGCGAACCTCATCAAAAATATTGTCTTCAGCCTCGGTTTTATCCTTTCGAGCGGCTGATTGTGTCCGTGCGGAGACAAAATCGATACATCTGCGCCCCCCTATCGACAAAATATCGACGAAATCATCCCTGGAAGCGCCATCAGGGACTGAAAATGGCGAAAACCACAGCGTTGTGGCTTCATTTAGCCGGGAATTCCACTCATCCGGTGTCATATAAAGCCGATTCGGGGGCAGCGGCCGATACACAACACCTTGATCGCCACTCTTTCCTATCGTTGCATAGGCCTGGCGGGCCTCATAAAAATCCTCGATCGATTCGAACCGGGCATTTGCCGCGTCCGCCGCCTGATGATCGAAACTGACAAGTACGCCCGGCAGATAGTCGAGTAGCGTTTCCATTCCCCCATAAAACAGTGGCAACCAGTGCTCCATACCCGCCATGCGCTGGCCTTCGGACACCGCCTCATAGAGCGGATCGTCCGATATGGCGCCGAACAGGTCGCGGTAACCGGCCCGAAAATGGGCAATCGAATCGGGATCGAGGCGGACTTCGCTGACAGGTTTCAGCGTGGTCTGGTCCAGGGTTTCAGCACTTATCTGCGTTGCGGGATCAAAACCGCGAATTTTCTCGACCTCGTCGCCGAACAGGTCGAGGCGCACCGGATCGGTACTGCCCGCGGGAAAAATATCAATGATTCCACCACGTAACGCACATTCTCCGGGTTCACGCACAGTGCTGACCCGGGCATAGCCGTTGCGGACCAGAAACCCGTTCAACTCATCCAGATCCAACACCATACCGGTGCGTATGGCGAAGCGGGCACCGGTCAGGGCCGGGCCCGGCGGGACCCGCTGCAAAATCGCATTTACCGTGGTCAGCACCACGCGGCGCGGCGCGGTTTTGGCATCTTTCGGGTCAAGCATCCGCAGCAGCGCGTCGAGCCGGCGGCTTGCAACCTCGGGATTGGGCGAAACCCGGTCATAGGGCAGGCAGTCCCAGGCTGGAAACTCGACGATCTCAAGTCCGGGGTCGAATACCGGCAGTGCCGCGGCCAGCGCCGCCAACCGCCGATCGTCCCGCGCGACATGCAAAATGGTGCCGTCGCCGCGCGCCGACAGTTCCGCCAAGGCCAGCGCCGCCATGTCGTCCTGCATGCCCGCTACCAGCGTTCGCCCGGTTTTGGGCGAAAATGTTTTATTGAATATCAAAGCTTTGAGATACCATTTCGAAAGTCTAGGATTAACTCAAAAACGTCATTGTCATGCGCCGCGGGCGGCGCGGTCTGACCCATAACCCAGGCCAGCAAATCGACATCGTTCTCGCCCAACAACGCCTCAAACCGATCGAGCTGGACGGCCGAGAAACTGTCCAGACCGGATATGGCAAAACCGCCCAGAATGGTGCTGGTTTCCTTGGTGCCGCACTGTCTGGCCTGAAATCGGAGCCGTCGTCGCCGACGCTCGATGTCCTCGCTCATTGCATGTCTCCCCGGGCGGCTTAGGATATAACCTCTCGGCACCGATTTGTCAGGGCATTGCGCGGCCATCATGCGACCCACTTCGTTAAACCCCTTGTTCGCCCCGTTGACCGGGCTGCCCGGCGTCGGCCCCAGGACCGGCCAGGCAATGGCGAAGCTCGCCGGCGACAAGGTTCTGGACCTGATCTGGCATCTGCCGAACGGTATCATCGATCGCCGGTTCTCGCCCAAGCTGGCCGACGCCGTGGCCGGCGTGGTGGCGACACTGACACTCAAGGTCGAGGAGCATCGGCCGCCGCGCATCCCTCGCCTTCCCTACAAGGTGCTGTGCAGCGATGAAACAGGGGAAATTTCCCTGGTTTTCTTCCACGCGCGGGCCGATTACCTGCAACGAACCCTGCCCGAGGGCGAAATTCGGGTGGTCAGCGGTAAGATCGAGGAATTCCAGGGTGAATTGCAGATCACCCATCCGGATCATATCGCCGAGCCCAGCGAAATCGCATCGTTGCAGACGGTTGAGCCCACCTATCCGCTGACCGCCGGACTAACGCCCCGGCCGCTGCTGCGCGCCATTCGGGCGGCGGTCGAGAGCGTGCCGGTATTGGATGAATGGCAGGATGCCGAATGGCTCAAGCGCAATGGCTGGCCGGGCTGGGCCGATGCGGTGGAAGCGGTACACAACCCGGAAGACGAGGCGGATCTTGCCCCGGAATGCCCGGCGCGGCAACGGCTGGCCTATGACGAGCTACTGGCCGATCAGCTCGCGCTCGCTTTGGTGCGCAACCAGCAACGCCAAAGACCAGGCCGTGTACTGAGCGGTGACGGTACGTTGACCGCAAAGGCAATCGCCGCCCTGCCCTTCGCCCTGACCGGCTCGCAGCAGACCGCGATCGCCGAGATCACCACCGACATGGCCGCCCCCGTCCGTATGCTGCGCTTGCTGCAGGGCGATGTCGGCAGCGGCAAGACCGTGGTCGCCTTTCTCGCCATGCTGCGCGCCATCGAGGCCGGCGGTCAGGCGGCGCTGATGGCGCCGACCGAAGTGCTGGCGCGCCAGCATTTCTCCACTATCGAACCGCTGGCCACCGCGATTGGCCTGAAAATCGCGCTGCTTACCGGCCGTGACAAGGGAAAGGCACGCGCGGCGCTGCTGGCAGATATTGAAAGCGGAGACATCGCCATCGCCATCGGCACCCATGCGTTGTTCCAGCGCGATGTCGCCTTTCACGATCTGGCGCTCGCCGTGGTCGACGAACAGCACCGGTTTGGCGTGCATCAGCGCCTGATGCTCACCGCCAAGGGCCAGGCGGCGGATCTTCTGGTCATGACCGCGACCCCGATCCCACGCACGCTGATGCTGTGCGCCTACAGCGATCTCGATTCATCCAAGCTGCTCGACAAGCCGGCAGGGCGTAAGCCGGTGGATACCCGCGTTCTCCCGCTATCGCGCCTGGATGACGTGATATCCCGGCTTGCACAGGCAATTCCCGACGGCGCGCGCGCGTTCTGGGTTTGTCCGCTGGTCGAGGAATCGGAATCCATCGACCTGGCCGCCGCCACCGACCGCGCGGCCGCGCTTGAACAGCGCTTTCCGGGCCGGGTCGGGTTGGTGCACGGACGGCTCAAGGGGCCCGAAAAAGACCGCGTCATGGCCAGCTTCGCCGCCGGCGAGATTGATATTCTCGTGGCGACCACGGTGATCGAGGTCGGCGTCGATATAACTGATGCCACTGTCATGGTGGTTGAACATGCCGAGCGGTTTGGGCTCGCCCAGCTACACCAGCTTCGCGGGCGCGTCGGGCGCGGCGAACGCGCCTCATCCTGTCTGCTGCTGTACGCGACCCCCCTGGGCGAGACCGCGCGCGCGCGCCTCGCCATCCTGCGCGAGACCGAGGATGGCTTCCGGATCGCCGAGGAGGATCTGAAACTGCGCGGCGCCGGCGAGATGCTCGGCACCCGTCAGAGCGGGTTGCCGGAGTTCCGACTGGCCGATCTTACCCGGCATCAGGAACTGATTACCGCGGCCCGCGACGATACCAAGCTCATCCTGGAACGCGATGCGTCGCTGTTGTCACCGCGTGGGGCCGCGCTCAGGACGCTCCTTTATCTGTTTGAAAAGGACGCGGTGGTGCAGACCCTGCGATCGGGCTGAGAAGTCCCGATTCAGCCAGAGTTGTCGATGGTCCGCTTGTCGCCATCCGAGGCAGCGACCCGCTTGATACCGCGCAGATGAGCCGGGCGGCGGTCGGGCGTGGTCACAATACCACCAGACACCACCATCTTGATGCCTTCCTCGACCGTCATCGACAAAATGACCAGCTCGCGCCGGGGCAGGAACAACAGATAACCGGATGTCGGATTGGGGGTGGTTGGCAAAAACACGTTGACCACGTCGTCGGCGGTCAGGTCCTGAACCTCGCCCTCTGTCATGCCGGTGATAAAGCCGAGCGCCCAGGAGCCCCGCCGGGGATATTCGAACAGAACCACTTGGCGAAACGCATTTGACTGCTGCGCCAGTACGGTCTCGAAAATCTGCTTGATGGCGCCGTAAACACTGCGAATAACGGGCATGCGCGCCAACAAATGCTCGCTGGTGCGGGTCCAGAACCGACCCAACATGCCCGCGGTCAGGGCGCCCACCATGGTCAGCACAATACAGACGATCAGCAAGCCCAGCCCGGGGACACTAAACGGCAGGTAGGTTTCCGGATTGTAGGCCGGCGGCAGCAGCGGCGTGATTTTGCCGTCCACCCAGTTGATGAACAGCCACGCCATGTAAAAAGTGATGCCAATCGGCGCCGTCACCAGGATGCCGGCGAAAAAATAGGCCCTGAGGTTTCGCTTCAGGCCACCCTTGAGGGGTGGCGGTGACGCGGCGGGCGGGTCGTCCCCGTCGTTGCCCTGCTTGTCGCTACCTTCGGCCATCAAACATTCCCTGAAATCGAGCCCTAACATGGGCCTGTGGCCCCGTGCGCGCAATCTTATATAGCTGCGCAATCTCTATGGGTAACGATTTGCCATCATTGGTATATGATCGATGACGTCCCCGCTTTTGTCGCATGGCGCGTTGTCCGGAAAAGGAGAACATCGGATGCAGACCAAGACGAAGCTTGTAATTGCCGTATTTGCCGCGTTGTTTCTTGCCTACGCGGGTCCGGCCGGCGCCGCCGGCGACGATCCGGAGGAAGCGGCGGAGGAGAAATACAGGGATGCGGTCGTCGCGGTGAAGAATTTGAAATACCGGCGGGCGATCGGGCTATTGCAAGACGTTCTGGAGGAGGACTCCCGCAACGCGGATGCACTCAACTACATGGGCTACAGCCACCGCAAGCTCGGCCAGATCAAACCGGCTCTTACCTATTACCGGCGCGCGCTCAACGTCGAACCGGATCACAAGGGGGCCAACGAATATATCGGTGAGGCCTATCTCGAACTGAAACAATTTGGCAAGGCCAGGATCCATCTCGACCGGCTGGCCCGCATCTGCGGCCCGAGCTGTGAGGAATACCAGGACTTGAAGAAGGCATTCGTCACCTTCCTGGCATCCGAAAAGCAGAGCTGACCGGCGGTGCAATCCGGCGCCCGGACCAATCCATGATCCGTCAAATTCGCCTGGCTACCGGCCTCATTCTGTTTGCCTATGTCACATCCCATCTACTTAACCACACGCTGGGTTTGATTTCGATCCACGCGATGGAGGCGGGGCGGTTCTGGTTCGTGATGATGTGGCGTAACCCAATTGGGACCGCCGCCTTGTACAGCGCCCTGCTGATCCACTTCGCGCTGGCTTTATGGGCGATCTATGACCGGTCGCGGCTGCGCTATGGTTGGAGCGAAGCGTTCCAGCTCGGCTTCGGACTTTCCGTGCCGATCCTTCTGGCCGGCCATGTCGTCGGCACCCGATTGGCGTACGAACTGGCGGGCACGAATGACAGCTATACCTTTGTCCTGCTAGTTCATTTTCGCCTGGCAACCCAGTATTTCTGGATGCAGAGCGCGGGACTGTTCGCGGCCTGGATCCATGGCTGCATCGGCATGCATTACTGGCTCAGGCTCAAGCCCTTCTATCCCCGCATGGTGCCGGGTCTGTTCGCTGTTGCCGTGCTGCTGCCGGTCCTCGCCTGGCTTGGCTACGTCATGGCCGGACGCGAGGTTTTAGAACTGTCTCTGAATGAAACCTGGCGACGGTTCACGATTTCGGCCATTGGCATGCCGGACAAGGCGATGCTCGGACAACTCATCGCCATTGGCGACGGAATCAAATGGTCGGTCGGTATTGGCGTGCTGCTTGCGCTTGGCGCCCGTCCGCTGCGTGCAGCCATCGCGGCGACACGCGGTATCGTGCGGATCACTTATCCCGATGGCGCCATTGTCAGTGTCCGGCCCGGCACCAGTATTCTCGATTGCAGCCGGAACAACGGCATTCCGCACGCTTCGGTCTGTGGCGGGCGAGGACGTTGCTCCACCTGCCGGGTGCGGGTCGTTAACGGCGCGGAGGCCTTGCCGTCACCGAGTACCGAGGAACAGCGTGTGCTTGAGCGCATCGGCGCGCCATCGACGGTCCGCCTCGCCTGTCAGACACGACCAACGACGGACTTATCGATAATGCCGCTGCTGCCGCCAAGCGCCAATGTAGAGGCCGGATACAGCCGGCCGGCCTTTCTCACCGGCGAAGAACGCGAAATTGTCGTTCTGTTCGCGGACCTAAGGGATTTCACCGGATTTTCGGAACGTCGCCTGCCGTATGACGTGGTTTTCGTTCTCAACCGCTATTTCGCCCATATGGGCGAAGCCGTGAACGCGGCCGGTGGCCACCTCGACAAGTTTACCGGCGATGGGGTGATGGCGCTGTTCGGCGTTGGCGTTCCGCCGGTTCAGGCCGCGCTCCAGGCGCTCGACGCCGCACGGCGCATGGTGGCGTCCCTTTCCGATCTCAACGCCATGCTCGAAAACGATCTCGACGTCCCGTTGCGCATCGGAATTGGCCTTCACGCCGGCCCCGCCATCATCGGGGAAATGGGTTATGGGCAGGCAACCAGCCTGACCGCGGTCGGCGATACGGTGAACACAGCCAGTCGGCTTGAGGCAATGACCAAGGAATATGGCGCCGAGATCGTGGTGTCGGAAACGGTCGCGGCGCTTGCCGGCGTTGACCTTGGCGCCTTCCCAAGCCATGACATTGAGGTTCGCGGTCGGACGGAACCAGTCCGCGCACGGATTATCAAATCGGCGCGCGAACTGGAACTCCCGACCGTCCAGAAATGACACCTGTTCAAAATGAGGCAAAGCGGCGGCAATGCACTATCAGGACCTGTATTTCGAGGATTTCACCATCGGCAGCCAATATGAGACCGGCTCGCGGACCATCGACGAGGCGGAAATAATTTCGTTCGGCGAAAGCTATGCGCCGCTGCCCTATCACACCGACGCGGAAGCCGCCAAGGACTCGATGTTCGGCGGGCTGGTCGCGGCCGGTTTCCAGACCGCGGCGATCAGCTTCGGCCTGTTCATCGGCTGCGGCATCTTCGATTCCTGCGCCCTGGGCTCGCCCGGCCTCGACCGGCTGCGCTGGCGCCGCCCGGTGCGCCCGGGCGACCGCTTGCGGGTTTCGGCCAAGGTGCTGGAATCCTCTCCCGCTGGTGAAGGAAAGACCCGCAACTTCGTGAAATTCCTCATCGAAACCTATAACCAGGACGATGAGATCGTGCTCGAGGCGCATACCATGCATTATGTCCGCGCCCGCCCCACTGGAGAGACAAATGCCCAGTAAAACCATCCGAAACGGCACCGTCGCCGACGCTTATCTGGCGCTGCTCGCCGATCGCGGGGTCGATTATTTCTTCGGCAACGCCGGCACCGACTTCGCGCCGATCATCGAAAGCTTCGCCAAGGCGGCGGCCACCGGCACGCCGGCCCCCAAGCCGATGCTGGTGCCGCATGAGAATTTGGCGCTCCACATGGCGCTTGGCTATTACGCGGTCAGCGGCAAGCCCCAGGTGGTGATGGTCCATGTCAACGCGGGCACGGCGAACGCGATGTGCGGGCTGATCAATGCCGGCAAGGGAAATCTGCCGGTGATCTTCACATCGGGCCGCACGCCCTATGCCGAAACCGGCGATGCCATCGGGCTGCGCAACCGCGAGGTTCACTGGTCGCAGGAAATGCGCGACCAGGCGGCCATGGTGCGCGAAATCGTCAAATGGGATTACGAGCTGCGCGGCAAGGACGTGCTGGAAGTCGCGGTCGACCGCGCGCTCAACATCGCCATGACCGAGCCGCGCGGCCCGGTTTACATGACCCTGCCGCGCGAGCCGCTGGCCGAGGAGATCGACGAGTTCACCTTCGATTCGCCATCGCGGCGCCAAACGCCGACAGCACCCTGGCCCGATCCGGCGGCAATCGATCAGGCCGCCGAAATCCTGGCCAAAGCAGAGAATCCACTGATCGTGGCTGGTAATTCCGGATCAAATGCCGAGAACGTGCGGGCGCTGGCGTCGCTGGCCGAGCGTTTCGCCCTGCCGGTAACGCCGCGCAAGTCGCTCTATCTGTGCCTGCCGAGCAACCATCCGATGCAGCTTGGCCTGGATTCCGATCCCTATCTGGACGCCGCCGACGCCATCGTGGTGCTGGATTGCGACGTGCCGTGGATTCCCAGCGTCAAGGCGCCGTCCCCCGACTGCAAGATCATCCATATCGGGGCCGATCCGGGCTTTTCCAGCTATCCGATCCGGGGTTATGCGGCGGATCTGGCGATTACCGGCGAGACCGGGGCGACGCTTCGCCTGTTGGAAGAGGCGATGAGCGCCCACGAGGGCGGCGCGCGCGACCGGATCGAGGCACGGCGTGTGCGCGTTGCCGCGGAATGGCAGCGGCTGCGCGACGATTGGCGGGCCACGGTCGAAAAGGTCAAGGACCAGACCCCAATTCACCCGGCCTGGCTCGCGCATTGCATTGACCAGGTCAAGGGCGAGGACGCGATCCTGGTGTCGGAAGCCCGCGTACCGCTGACCCAATTCACCCTCACCCAGCCGGGCTCGTTCCTGGCCTTCGGCGCCGGCGGCGGGCTGGGCCACGGGCTGGGCGTCGCATTGGGCGCCAAGCTGGCGTCACCCGATCGGCTGGTAATCTGCACCCAGGGCGACGGCGCCTACATGTATGGCAACCCGGTCGCCGCCCATTATGTGTCAAAAGCTGAGAAACTGCCGTTTCTGACCGTCATGCACAACAATCGGGAGTGGGGTGCCGTGAAGCGGAACACGCGCGCCATATACCCCGACGGTTACGCCGCGAAGTCCAATCGTGAGCCGCTGACCTTCTTCGATCACGGTATCGAGTTCGAACACACGGTGCGGACAGCGGGCGGTTATGGGGAAATGGTAGAGGATCCGGCGAAACTGCCAAAAGCGCTTGAAAAGGCGGTGGACATGGTAATGACGGACGGTCGCCAGGCGATGCTAAACGTCATTAGCAGTTAGCAAAAACTGTCCTATTTTTAACCCGTTTTAGGCCAGTAGGGTTCTCGCACCGTTTTAAATTAGGGTTTCGTTCATGATAAGGCGAATTATTAGGTAGTGTTGCTGACCTAAATGATCGGCGATAGGCCCCCGTCGATATTCAAAGCTGTACCGGTGACGTAGGAACCGGCATCGGATGCCAGGAAACAGGCGACATTGGCATATTCCTCGGCCGTGCCCATCCGGCCGATCGGTATATCCTTACCGGCATCAGCGACAAATTCGGGCAACGTCAGGGAACCGTCCGAACGTTCATGGCGGCGCATTACCTGATCGGTAACGATGGCCCCGGTCAACAGTGCGTTGACCAGCACACCGTGCGGCGCGCCATCGCCCGCCAGCACCTTGGTCAGCGCCAAGCCGGCGGCGCGCGTCACCTGTGTCGGCGCGCCGGTTGCCTTGGGGGCCCGCGCGCCAATATTCAGAATATTGACGATGCGGCCCCAGCGTTGCGTCTTCATCACCGGCAGGCACAACCGCGCCAGACGTATGGCGCCAAACAGTTTGAGTTCAAGATCCTGATGCCACATCTCGTCAGTGATGTCCTCGAACGGACCACTGACTGACGATCCCGCGTTATTGACCAGGATATCGGCGTCACCGAACTCCTTGACCATGACGGCGTGCAGGTTTGACAGCGCGTCGCCGTCGGCGACATCGCACGAGCGCGCCCAGATGGTGCGTCCAGTGTCCTCGGCAATTTTGGCCCGAGCCTTCTCCAGCACGTCTTCGCGCCGGGCTACCATCGCAACATCGGCGCCAGATTGGGCGAATTTCAGCGCCATCGCATAGCCGAGCCCCCGGCTTGCGCCAGTAATCAGCGCCTTGCGCCCGTCCATCCGTACATCCATGGATTTTACTTCCCTGTGTTGGCGGTTTTGATCAGCGCCCGGCGAAGCACCTTGCCGACCGGGCTTTTGGGCAGATCGCCGGCAAATTCGATGATCTGCGGTACCTTGTAAGGTGCGATCCGTGCCCTCAACCCCGCGCGCAGTTCA
>JAZFSB010000139.1:0-3781 GCA_036445935.1 Alphaproteobacteria bacterium
CGCCCCTGGATGTCGGTGTTACCGCCAGCGGCATAGTTGATGATGATATTTATGCGCTTGCCCTTATAAAGCTGGGCACTGGCGACGCCGGTCGACATCGCGGTGGCGAGCGCGCCTGCCGCCAATGCCAGACTGGCTGTCCTGAACGTGAGTTTCATGCTGAGCCTCCTCCATTAGCCGTTATATATTCCGCCCTCTCGTCAGCGGAGAGCTACAGGGCGGAATCACGTCTCGGATTCATCGTTTTCCTACCTGTGGCGGAAAGGCTACGCGAAGCGATTGGGCCTTGCAAGGCATGACTGAAGGTTTAGGAAAAGGTGGCTACGGTAGCTTGACCGGCTGGCGGGCACTGGCCATCATGCCGGCCCGCTGATCGGCCAGGAGCGCCATCGGCCACGACAATCAAGGCGCAATACAAAGCCGCCTGACCGGAAAGGGATGACAAATGAAGCTTTGCCGTTACGACGAAGACCGCCTCGGTGTGGTCATCGGAGACATAATCCACGATGTGACGCCGGCGCAGGACGAAATTCGCGCTGCCGCGCGCTACGACATGCGGGGCGATGCCGTGATCGCGGCGCTACCCGAATGGCGCGGGCGGATCGAGGAGATGGTGGCCAAGGCTCCTGGCGTGCCGGTGTCGAGCGTCAAGCTGCTGCCGCCGACGGCGCGCCCGAGCAAGGTTATGGCGGCGCCGGTGAACTACACCGCCCATGTCGCCGAAATGCAGGCCCAGCCGCACGTTACCGGTGAGGACAAGGGACCGACCCGTCCACCCGGCATCCAGAACCAGGGCATCTTCCTCAAGGCCAATTCGGCGATGGTCGGCCCGGCCGAGGGGGTGGCGATCCGTTTCCCCGACCGGCGCAACGATCATGAGGTCGAGTTCTGCATTATCGTCGGCAAGCAGGGCAGTCACATCAGTCAGGACGACGCGCTGGACTACATTGCCGGCTACACGCTGGGGCTGGACATGACGGTGCGTGGCGTCGAGGACCGCAGCTTCCGCAAATCCTGCGACGGCTATGCGCCGCTCGGCCCGTGGATGGTGACGGCCGACGAAATTCCCGACCCCGACAACGTGCCCTTCACCGTTCACCTGAACGGCAAGCTGCAGCAGGATGCCCATACCAAGGACATGATCTTCGGCGTGCGCCGTCTGATCGAGTTCGCCAGCGAGTTCTACACCATCTATCCGGGCGATGTGCTGTTCACCGGCTCACCGCCGGGCGTCAGCCAGGTCCAGCCGGGTGACGTGATGCATTGCGCCTGCGATCAGATCGGTGAGATGACAGTCACCGTTCGCGCCGCCGAGTAAAACGCGTGAAAGCATCGATCTATCACCGGTTCGGGCCGCCCGACGTCCTGCAATACGAGGACATGCCCGATCCGGTGCCGGGCCCGGGCGAAATCGTTGTCAGGGTGCATGCCGTCACGGTCAACCGGGTGCTCGATTGCGCGGTGCGCGCGGGCGAACAGGCTCAGCGCGGCGTAAAACCACCCCATGTCGGCGGGGTCGATCCGGCTGGTGAGGTCACGGCGGTCGGCGAGGGCGTGACCGCGCCCGCCGTCGGCACCCGTGTCGCGTTGCTGTCGCGCGTGCCGTGCCTGAACTGCGCGCGCTGCACTGCTGGCGATTTCAAGTCCTGTCCCAATTCCGGCATGCTCGGCGTCGCTTCATGGGGTGGGGCCGCGGACTACGTCACGGTGCCAGCCTCGATTGCCGTGCCGATCCCGGACAATCTGGATTTCGCCGAAGCCGCATCCGTGGTGCGGCACGGGCCGATGGCGCATTACCTGCTGTTCGACATGGCGGATTTGCAACCGGGCCAGACGGTGCTGGTGATGGGCGCCGCCGGTGGGCTGGGCTCGACCGGCATCCAGATCGTCAAGGCGGCGGGGTGCCGCGTGGCCTGCACGGCGGGAACCGATGACCGCGTCGCGGTCGGCATGGCGCTGGGCGCGGATTTCGGCGTCAATTACAACAGCCAAGACCTGACCGAGGCCGTCATGGGCTGGACCGGCGGCGAAGGCGTCGAGCTGGTGTTCGAGAATATCTCCAACCCGGCGACCTGGCCCAAGGCGCTGGCCTGCCTGAAAAAAAATGGCAAGCTGGTGACCGCGGGGGCGCATGGCGGCGGCAAGGTCGAGCTCGACTGTGCCATGCTCTATCACCGCAATCTGAGCATCCTGGGCGGCACCGGCAGCACTGAAAAGAATGTCACCGACACCATCGCCCTGGCCGCCCAAGGCAAGCTTGGCGCGCGGGTTGAAAAAATCCTGCCGCTCAGCCAGGCGCCGGAAGCCCACCGCATCATCGAAGCCGGCGTCCCGCTCGGAAAAATCGTACTCGACCCGACGCTTGGGTAGCGCGCGGGTTAGGGATTTTTTCTGACGAACAGGAAATCGCCGCCGTCGTGGCCGGCGCGGCGGATGTCGGAATATTGCGGGGTTTGGTCGGCGTTGAGCACCACCGGGCGCTTGATGGCGGCATAGAGCGCCGCCCCCGCCATCACGCTCTGATTGCTGGAAAGCGCGTCGAGGAACGCCTTGGCGAACACCGAATGCTTACTGCTGCCGTCGGCGACCGGCTCCAGCCCGCCCGATACCAGCGCCGTGCGCGCGCGTTTGGCGGCCATGCGCCTGACCCATTCCTGCTGGGCCCCCGCCGTCTTGATGCGGCCCGATACCGCGCGGACCAGGGTTCCCGAATAGCAGGAGTCCGCCACCACCAAGATGTGCTTGGCGCGGATGACGCGCAGCATGGTGGTGATGTCGCTGGTTGAAATCCAGTTGGTCGGGTTGCCTTCCTCGGCATCGACCGGCAGCCAGTAGCCCTGTTCGGCGAGGTCGTCGAGCACGCCGTGACCTGCGTAATAGACCAGCAAGCTGTCATCGGGTTTCAGGGTCGCCCGCATTTTCGCCAGCCCGCCGATCACGTCGGCCCGCGTCGCGTTGGTCAGCAGCGTCACCTTGAACCCATAGTCCCGTTTCAGCAGATCGGCGACGGCGCGCGCATCGCCCTCGGCGGTTCGCAAGTCCTGCACAGTGCGGTAGTCGTTATTGCCGATGACCAGCGCGTGATACTGGCCGAAATGGATGCCGGCGAACGGGTTGGCGACCTTCCTTGCCGGCTTGGGCTCCGTCCCGCGGAGTTTCGCCTGCTGCAGCGGCGGCACCTTGCGGGTGACGGAAACGGTCCGCCGCGTCCGGTTGCCCCATTCGTCCATCGCCTCGACCGTAATCACGCTGCTCCCCTGCGGCACGCCGCGCCTGATGCTGAAGGCGCCGTCGGGCGACACCGACACGGCCCGCCGGTTGACCGTCACCTCGACGATCTGGGAAGCATCCTTCACCAGGCCGGCGAGCGCCACGGTGGCGTCCTTGGTGGTGAGCGAGGAAGGCAGGTTTATTTCAGGGCCGGTTTTGTCGGCCGGAGCGGCGGGGGTGGGTAAGGCCGTGGGTGCGCGGCGCGCGGTGGTGACGTTTCGCCCGTTCGTGCCACGTCGCGCGATCGCCCATGTGCTTTTGCCTCGCTCGCCGTTTTGTTTGTAAAGCTCAATGCTGTTACCGGTTTGCTTGAGAAGAACGCAGCGTTTCCTTGCTTGTCCGAAGCGGGTCCACTGGAAACACAGCCTTCCCTTGTCGTTAACCCACCACCGGCCTGTGTCCCGCAACATTCTGCGCGGCGTCTTGATGGTACTCGGAAGCGTACCATCGGCGGCGAACTCGATGGTCATCGGGTGCCCCCGGCTCGATTTGGTCGTGACGGTGGCGTCGG
>JAZFSB010000140.1:0-2155 GCA_036445935.1 Alphaproteobacteria bacterium
GGGGGGTGGGCAATTTCGGATTGTGGTATCTTGTCCCGCTTTTCGTGCAGCTTGTGCAGGACTACACCGCGACCAAATCGGGGCTGCTTCTCATGCCGTCGGGCCTGTTGCTGGCGATGGTCTTTCCACTCGCGGGCAGGATCAGCGACCATGTGGCCCCGGTATGGCCGATTGCCATAGGCATGTCCATGACGGCCATTTCGGCCTACTGGATGTCAGGGGCCGATCGGAATACACCATTCTGGCTGTTCGCCTGGTGGCTTATATTTGGGAGGGTCGGTCTGGGTTTCGTCTTTCCCGCGCTGACCGCGGGCGGCATGCGGGCATTGCCGGCACACCTGATCAGCCAGGGCGCCGGGCTAAACAGCTACTTTCGCCAGCTTGGCGCCGCCTTCGGCATCACGTTGCTGGCAACCACTGTTGAGTCCCGATCCGCCATCTATACCGAAGCCTATATTTCGACACAGACGGCGGGCAATGCCGCGACCAGTGATTTTCTGCGCACCATGCAGACCTATCTGTCCCAATCCGGGGTCCCGGAAACTCTCCAGTTGCCAGCCGCGCAGCACTTACTCGGTCAGACAATTTACAATCAGGCGCTTATGGTCGCCTTTCGCGACGGGTTCTTTATTGTCTCTCTGATTTTCTTCGCGGCAACCCTACCATCAATTTTCCTGCGCCATCCCAGAGCCTAACCGCACCTTGACGTATCCGGCGGCGTCCGTCTGAATCAGGCAACGCGCGCTTCCGCGCCGATCCACCGACAATTCAGCCGACAATCCAACCATGGCCCTTTCTCCCGCCCCGTCCGCGGCCGTTCCCGACGACCGACCGCCCCGCCCGTATCGCTGGGCCATGATGGGCGGTGTCTGGTTGGTTTATTTCAGCTTTGGCATGACGAATGCGTCGATGGCGCCGCTGGTCCATGTCATCTCAGGCGATCTGGAACTTAGTCATTCGGCGATGGGCAGCATCCTGGGCGCCTGGGCGCTGGTCTATATCGGGCTCTCATTGCCCTGCGGCGCGGTGCTCGACCGCTACGGCCCAAGGCGGATGGTGTTCTGGGCCATGTTGATCATCGCCCTGTCCGGGGTGTTGCGATCGATGGCCGATTCCTACCTGACCATGTTCTTGGCCGTCGCCGTGTTCGGTATCGGCGGACCGCTGGTTTCATCCGGTGCGCCCAAGGTGGTCGGCAGCTGGTTCACCGGCAAGGAGCGCGGCCTTGGCATGGGCATCTATTTCACCGGCAATGCGCTGGGCCATGTCGCCGCGCTGTCGCTGACCAATTCAGTGCTGGTGCCGCTGGTTGGTGACTGGCGCAACGCTCTGATCGCCTATGCCGGCTTCGCCGTCCTCGCCGGTTTCGTCTGGCTGGCCGTCTCCAATCACCCGGCGAGCCGCGAAATGGAACGCGAATTCGCCGCCGAGCCGCGGCAACCCTATCACCGTGTCTTCTTCGAACTCATCAACATTCCGACCGTCCGAATCGTTTTGTTCATGGGGCTTTTCATCCTGTTCTTCAATCATAGTCTTAATGCATGGCTGCCCGAGATATTGCGCAGCGGCGGGATGAACGCGACCAGTGCCGGCTACTGGGCCTCTATACCGACCGCCGTCGGGCTGTTATCGGCCCTGATCCTGCCCCGGCTCGCCGTACCGGAACGCCGCTATGTCATCCTTTTCGGGCTGTTTATCGCGGCTGCCGGCGCCACGCTGTTGATCCAGGCCGGCAGCGGGCCCCTGCTGGTTGCTGGCCTGATCCTGCAAGGGCTGACGCGCGGCGCCATGACCTCAATCTCACTGCTGATCCTGATGGACACGGACGACGGGAGTTCAAGCCGGGTCGGCGCCGCCACCGGGCTCTATTTCGCGGCCGGCGAAATTGGTGGCGTTCTGGGACCACTCAGCGTCGGCGCGGTCGCCGATCTCAGCGGCGGATTCAATGGCGCGCTGTTCATGCTCACCGGCGTTTGCCTGATCCTGATGATCCTGCTCGGACGCTTGCGCCGGGTAATGCGAACATAAAAAAAGGCGGGGCCCGCGCTTTGCGCGATGCCCCGCCAGTTCATCCCATCCGCAGCAACACGGAACGCTGCTTTACTACGCCTTAAAGGCTCAAATCTCTCTGTCCAGCAGGGCGCCAAGCATATCC
>JAZFSB010000141.1:0-2303 GCA_036445935.1 Alphaproteobacteria bacterium
CACCAGGTCGCCTCCGAATTGCTGTCCGATCGCGGGCTGAGCGAGGCCACCTACGCCGCCGCCGCCGCCGCCTTTGACGAGGTGGCGCTAGTGACGCTGGTCGCCCAAATCGGCGCGTTTTCAATGACTTGCTGCACCGCCAACGCCTTCGACGTCACCCCGCCGGACGACGCGCCGGCCCGGCTTGATTGACCCTTTCCGGCGGTCGTGGCAGTGTTTGGCAACACAACAGGGAGACAGGATGATGAATAGACTATTCATAGGGTTGGGCTTGCTTGGCGCCACGTTGGTTCCTTTGCAGGCCGCGGCCGACAAAGTCACCGACTTCTACCGGGGTAAACAGGTCACGATCGTGGTCGCGGCCGGGCCCGGTGGCGGGCACACCAAATATTCCCAGTTCATCGCGCCATATTTGAAAAAGCACATGAAGGGCAACCCGTCCTTTGTGACCCAGAACATGGGCGGGGCCGGCGGCACCAAGGCGGCGAACTATCTTTATAACCGCGCCGCGCAGGATGGCAGCGCGATCGGCATTTTGCTGTCCGATACGCCGTTCGCATCGCGTTTGCGGACGACCGGCGTGAAGTACGTGGCGAACAAGTTCCATTTTCTCGGTGGCGCCGACTCACCACGCGGCGCCTTCGTTATGTTCAAGGTCCCCGGCGTGAACACGCTGCTCGATGTTCGCAAAACAGAAATCATCATGGGCTCGACCGGCAAGGGCTCGCAGACCTTCATTCTGCCGACGCTGGCCAACGCGATGCTGGGCACCAAGTTCAAGGTGATCACCGGCTATCGCGGCATGGGCGGCATCTATCTGGCGATGGATCGCGGCGAGGTGCAAGGGTTCCAGGCCTCCTGGTCGTCGGTCGCTCTGCTCCGCGGCCATTGGCTGAAGGAGAATAAGATCACCGTGCTGGCCGCTAACGCGGTCGATCCATTGCCCGACCGGCCCGACGTGCCGGTGCTGGCCAATCTGACCAAGAATGCGACGGACAAGAAGATTTTGATGCTGGTTGGCGGCAACGCGATCATCGGCCGGTCCTGGCTGGCCCCGCCGGGGGTGCCGAAGGATCGCGTCAGGGCGCTGCGCGATGCATTCCAGAAGGCGTTCAAGGACCCAGATGCGATCGCGGCGACCACGGCGCGCAAGATGGAATGGCATCCGGTCGACTGGAAGAAGCAGCAGGCGCATGCGACCCGCATTTCCAACGCCGACGAGGCGTTGTTCGTGCGCATGCGGAAGATGCTGAAGAAGTAGTTGTCACGATTGGGCTCGCCCCATTAGGGGGCGGGCCCTTTCTTCAGGTTATGGTATAGCGCCGCAACAGGCGGGTTTCTTCCGGCGGGAAGTCGCTGCGCGCATGATTGACGCAGCGATTGTCCCAAATCACCAGGTCACCCGGCGCCCAGCGATGGGCGTGGACGAATTCCGGCTTTTCGCAATGATCAAAAAGGAAGGCCAGCATCTTGTCGCTTTCCGGGCGTTCCAGGCCGATGATGTCGCGGGTCATCAGTCGGCTGACATAGAGCGAGCGCCGGCCGGTGTCGGGATGCACCCGGACGACCGGGTGGGTCGAGGTGGCGGGATCATCCTGGCGCATCTTGTCGCGCGTTGTTTCGTTGTAATTGAACACGTGATGCGCGTCGCGACCGTCGAGGCGATGCTTGATGTCATCGGGCAGCGCCTCATAGGCCGCCTCCATCGCCGCGAACCTGGTATCGCCGCCCTGTGATGGCACCTTTATCGCGTAAAGGGTGGTGGCGGTGTAGGGCACGTCGCGATGCGCGCCATCTGAATGGAAATGCATCTCGCCATCCGGCAGCACACCGATGGGTTCGCCATTCTTGCGGATATTGCTGACCAGCATCACGCCGCGCCGTGGCTGCTGGCGGTCATGCATTGTCGTCTGCGAACGGTAATTCGCGTCGACCAGACCGAACAGGGAGGCGAAGGCGATTTGATCCTGTGGCGTGATTTTCTGATCCGGCAGGCAGAGCACGGCATGCCGGGCGAACGCCTCGCGCAATTCCCGCGCACTGTCGTCGGCGATCGGCCGGTGCAGGTCGATGCCGGTGACCCTGGCCGCAATCACAGGGTTCAGCGGTTCGATTCGCAGTGTCTGGGTTATTGTCACCTCATGCTCCTTGTCGATGAATCGGCTAATTCTGCCCAAATTGCATGTCGGACGCCAGAGGCGCAGGATTAATAGTTCGATAAATTAGGTAGGGGGACAGGTTTGGAATGAGCGCCACCGCGCGGGGCATGTTGTGGATGTTGGCGGCGGCGCTGTTTTTTTCGG
>JAZFSB010000142.1:0-5527 GCA_036445935.1 Alphaproteobacteria bacterium
ACAGCGCCTATCCGCGCGATTATTCGCAGGATAACAGCTACATCGCCGGCAGCCTGGTGCAGGGCTGGGAAATCGGGCGCTTCGAGGCGCCGTCGATGGGCGATGAACGCCCGCCGCCGCAAAGCCCGCAAAAGCGCGAACGCTGCCCACAGAACATGTTCGACCCCATCCTGCAAAAGTTCGCGGCCGGCTATGACAGCGTCGATCTACGCTACCGCCATCGTTTCGTCGACCTGCAACAAACGGAAGACGGCGTCACCGCTGAAATCGACGATCTCGACGCGGACAGGCGGATCACCATCACCGCCGATTATCTAGTGGCCTGCGACGGGGCAAGCAGTTTTATTCGCGGCGCGCTCGGCATCGACATGATCGGCAACCCGGCGCTGACCTATACCACCAACGTCATCTTCCGCTATGACGGGTTCGAGGCGCTGCACGACAAGCAGCCGGGCTACCGCTTCATCTTTCTCGGTCCCGATGGTGTGTGGGCCACCATCGTCGCCATCAACGGGCGCGATCAGTGGCGCATGTCGGTCGTGCGCAGCGGCGACCGCCAGGGCGAAATGTCCGAAGACGATGTGCGCGACGCGATCGGCAAGGTCGTCGGCGTGGCGTTCGATTACGAAATTCTCTCAATCCTGCCCTGGACGCGGCGCGAGCTGGTCGCCGAACGCTACCGCGAGGGCCGCGTGTTCCTTGCCGGCGACGCCGCGCACGCCATGTCGCCGACCGGCGGGTTCGGCATGAATACCGGCGTTGGCGACACTGTCGATCTGGCGTGGAAACTGGACGCCGTGTTCAGCGGGTGGGGCGACGCGGCGCTGCTTGATTCCTATTCCACCGAGCGCAGGCCGGTCGCGGTCCGGGCCGTGACCGAGGCGAGCGGCAATCTGGGCCGCATGCTGTCGCCCGGCAGGAACCAGCATCTGCTGGATGACACGGAAGACGGCGCGGCTCTCAGGCAACAGGTGGGCGACCGGCTTTCGCAGGCCATGCTGCGCGAATGGAATACGCTCGGCATGCATCTCGGCTATCGCTACGACCCATCGCCGATCTGCGTGCCGGACAGGACCGAGGCGCCGCCGGACGATCCCGCCGATTACATCCAGACAGCGCGACCCGGTTCGCGCGCGCCCCATGTCTGGCTCGATGACGGGCGCTCTACGCTCGACCTGTTCGGGCGGTCGTTCGTGCTACTGTGCCTGGGGTCGGATGCAGCGGATGGAAGCGCCCTGACCAATGCGGCGACGCGTTGCGGGATGCCGCTTGAATGCGTGAAACTGTCGGAACCGGCGGTCAAGGCGGCCTATGGATCCGCGCTGGTGTTGGTGCGGCCGGACGGGCATGTCGCCTGGCGCGGTGACGCCCCACCGGCGAACCCGGAAGAAATTATCGACACCGTGCGTGGCGCGCTAACGGCGGAGGAGGCGATATGACGACGACAGCGGAACTGGCCGCGACGGATAATCTCGACACGCTCTATGGCCGGCTGGGCGATCGCAGCATCTGCGCCGGTTGGGCGAAACCGACGCCGTCGCTCTACCCCGAGCCCTACAAGACCTATTTGCCGTTTCAATGGCGTTGGGAGGAAGGCCGTGCGGCGCTGGATGCCGCCGGCCGGCTGATCAACACCGAACTTGCCGAGCGCCGCAATCTGATCCTGTTCAACCCGGCCGAGGGCAACAGCTATGCCACTGTACGCTCGCTCATCGTCGCCTATCAGATGATCCTGCCGGGCGAGCAGGCGCGCTCGCACCGCCACACCCCGAACGCGCTGCGTTTCATCCTGGAAGGCGAAGGCTCCTATACCATCGTCGATGGACAGCGGCTCGACATGCGACCCAACGACGTACTGCTGACGCCGAACTGGTGCTGGCACGGCCATGCCAGCGAAGCCGATGGGCCTTGCTACTGGATGGATTGCCTCGATGTGCCGCTGGTGCATTTCCTGGAACCGATGTTCTTCGAACAGCACCCCGATACCCACGAGGCCATCCGCACCACCCCCGATAAATCACCCTTCATCTTCACCTGGGAAAGCATCCAGGTGGGGCTCGACAAGGCGTCGCCCGACCCCGAGGGGCGCTATGGATGGCGAATTGAGCTCGGCAGCCCGGCTCTGGCTTCCACCGCGCTGCGCATGCACCGGATGGAAAGCGGCACAAGGACACGGCGGATGCAAACCACCGCCAACCAGATCTTCTGCGTCGCCGAAGGCGAAGGCGCCACCATCGTCGATGGTGAGACGTTTGAGTGGGTACGCGGCGACGTGGTGGCCATCCCCGGCTGGCGGCCGTTCGAGCACCACATCACGCACGACGCCACCCTGTTCGAGATGAGCGACGAGCCGCTGATCCGCACGCTCGGCTGGCTTCGCCTGTCGGATTGAACAGATGAGTTTCACCTTCGCCAGCTTCGGCTACGACCGGACCGAGGCGCTGCGTTCGGGCGCGGTCAAAATCGAGGGGTTCGACGTCGATTGCCTGGAAATGTTCCCCCGCGACATCTTCGACCGGATGGGCGCCGAGCAGGCCTTTTCGGCGTCTGAATTTTCGTTCTGTGAATACGTGATGCATCATGCGCGCGGCAACAGCCCGTTCGTCGCCATTCCGGTGTTTCCATCCAAGGTCTTCCGCCACAGCTACATTTTCATCAATCGCGGCTCGGGCATCCGCACGCCGAAGGATCTGGAAGGCAAGCGCGTCGGCGTGCCGCTTTACACCATGACGGCGGCTTTGTGGCATCGCGGCCTGTTGCAGGACGAATACGGCGTCGACTGGCGCAGCTTCAAATGGGTCCAGGGCGACGCCAACAAGGCCGGCGCGCACGGCAACCCGACCTCGATCCCCAAGCTGCTCAGACCGATCGATATGGAACCCGCCGACCCCGGCAAGTCGCTGAGTGACATGCTGGCCGATGGCGACATCGACGCGACCGTGGGTTCGCGTATTCCCAGCACCGTCGGCCATCCCGCGGTGGGGCGGCTGTTCCCCGATTTCCGTAGCGTCGAGCGCGATTATTTCATCTGCACCAACATCCACCCAATCATGCATCTGGTCGCCATCCGGCGCGACGTGCATGAAGCCAATCCGGGCTTCGCCCAGGCGCTGTGCACCGCCTTGTGCCAGGCCAAGGAAGCCGCTCTGGCCAAAATGCGCTACACCGCCGCCCAGTCTTTGATGATGCCGTTCATGACCGCCGATATGGAAGAGATCGACACCGTGTTCGGCGGCGACCCGCTCTCCTACGGGATAGAGCCCAACCGCGAGACGCTGGAAACCATGATCCGCTCTATGGTCGAGCAAGATTACATCCCCGACACGATCCCGGTGGACGATCTGTTCCTCAACGTCGAAGTGACCGGCGGGTAACCCCTCAAGCCGCCGCCGCCAGCGCGTAGGCGGCCAGCCGGCCGAGGCCGGGGACCGCGTCGTCGAGGCCCGCGAGCCGCAACGCCTGCCAGATGACGAGCTGGTTGCTGGTCACCACCGGCCGGTCGAGCACGGCTTCGATCTGCTCCAGCGCCTCTATGGCGCGAATATTGGCGCAGCTCGCGAAATAGACATCGGCCCGGTCGTCCTTCATCGCGGCCAGCGTCTCGACCCAGGCATCCGGAGTCATGCCGCAATAGGCGTCCGATCCGGCAAGGTCGAGATTGCGCTCGCCCACGATCTCGAAGCCCGCCTGGTCGAGAAATTCCAGCTCATGCTCGTGGGTCGACCGCCTGTAGGGCGACACCAGCACGACACGTCGCGCGCCCAGGGCCGCGAACGCCGCCATCGTCGCCGATGCCGTGGTCGTCGCCATGCGCCCGGTCGCCTGCTCGATGGTCTGGACGATGCGCTTTTCGCCAGCCACGCCTTCGGCCATCGAGTTGGCGGTGCAGTGAAACACGATGGGGTCGCAATTCGCATCGGCCAGCAGCTCGGCGGCGATGGCGACCTGGGGCAGCAGCTCATCCAGCGCCATGAAATGCTCGCCAGTCATACGCAGGCGAGTGGTGTGCGAGACCACGCCGGCCGGCGCATAGCGGCCGGCGTGCGGTTCCGCCATGCGGTTCGACGACGGCACGATCATGCCGAAACGGGCACGAACGGGTTCGGTTGGCTGGCTCATCGGCTTGCTTCCTCTCTTTCGGGTTGGTGACCCGCCGCAAGACAGAACGCCTCAAGGCGCCGGAAGCTCCACGCGGCGCTGGCGGCCAGGATCAGCCAGAATACCAGCCCGGTTCCCAGTGAAACGGTGACGAAATGAGCGGCAAGCTCGGGCGGCACCGATCCGACGCCGGTAGCAGGATGCGGCGCGCCCACGACGAACGGAAGTGCGATCGCCACCGCGCCGAGCGCTTTCACGGCCGCGCGCGGCGCAAAGGCCAGCAACCCCAGCCCGATACAGCTGGCGATCGCCGATGACCACCACCAGAGCTGACGCGGTGCGACATCGGCGGCGACCATGCCGGGCAATTCGGGTGGCAGGCCGATCGACGGGATGAAGCCGAACGCGGCAAACCCGGCAAGCCCCCAGCCAACCGACCTGGCCAGACTGACCTGGGTTTCCAACACCGTGAAGGCGGATGCCAGCAGAGCGGCGAACCCGACCGCCATCAACACATTGGCAAGCAGCGTAAAGGACACGCGTTCCCAGCCGTCATGCGGGGCCCATTCTTCCCCGTGGTCGGGTTGAACCGTGGCTTCCGCGCCCTTGCCGCCGGTCTCGTAGGTTTCGGCCTTGAGGATCAGCGGTGTCGTGCCGAGCGCCTGCAACCCGCTGACCGCGACTCCGCCGATCAGACCGGCGATCAACGCGGTGAGAAGAATTCTGAGAAACATCGGTTATATCTTCCTCCTTGGGATTAGACGCCCACCGGGCGGAACCTGGGTAGCGTAACCTCGCCCGTCACGTCGTCGAACACCACCTCCACCGCCATGTCGCAGGCGACGTCGTCGGGCTCGATACCAATGACATTGCTTAACAAGCGCGCGCCTTCTTCCAGTTCGATGACCGCCACGACATAAGGCAGGTCGTCCTTCCAGCCTTTGTTATACAGCCGGTGATAGGTAACGAAACTAAAGACCTTGCCCTTGCCGGAGGAATCGACCCAGTCATGCTCGCGCGACCCGCAGCCGGGGCAGACGGTCGAAGGCGGATGCCAGTGCCGGCCGCAATCGCCGCAGCGCTGCAGCGCCAGTCGATGCGCCCTGGCCGCGTCCCAGTAAGGCCGCGATTCAGGCGTCGGGATCGGGAGGGGTTTGTCGTAACCGTCCACCATCACGCGGCCCCGAAGATAACGGTCGATTCGCAGACCGTATTGCCGCCATGACCCGACACCAGCCCAATCTCGGCGTTCGGCACCTGGCGGTCCGTCCCATACCTGCCTTGAAGCTGGCGCACCCCTTCGACGACCTGCAACATGCCCTCGGCGTGGGATTCCGATAATTGGCCACCGGACGTGTTGGTCGGCAGGGCGCCGTCGAGCGTCAGCGCGCCCGAGGCAACGAAGGCGCCACCCTCTCCCTTGGCGCAG
>JAZFSB010000143.1:0-2045 GCA_036445935.1 Alphaproteobacteria bacterium
GCCGCAAGATCGCCCATGTCACGCCGTCGTCCAACTCGGGCAACCAGGCCCCGCGGGCGCTGTTCACGGCCTTGGGCGTGACCCCCGGCAAGGACTACAAGGTGACCTATTCGGGCAAGCACGACAATTCGATCATGGGTGTCGCGAACAAGGACTACGATGCCGCGCCGGTGGCCTCCAGCGTGCTCGACCGCATGATCACCAAGGGCCAGCTCAAGCGCTCGGACATCCGCATCATCTGGGAATCGAAACCCTTCCCGACCACGTCGTACGGTTACGCGCACAATCTGAAGCCCGAACTGCAGGCAAATATCCGCGACGCGTTCCTGTCGTTCGACTGGTCCGGCACGGCGCTGAAGAAGGAGTTCGGCAAACAGGCCGACCGCTTCATCCCGATCACCTTCAAGGCGTTCTGGCGCGACGTGCGGGTCATCCAGGAGCAGAACGGCGTGGTCTACACCCAGAAATCGCTCCAGGGGCTCAAACTCAAGAAGAAGAAAAAGAAAAAGAAGAAAAAGTAGCCGGCGAAAACCGAACCGATTGACCCGAACCAATTGACCGGGGCGCCGCGGTCCGCTTGCGGGCCGCGGCACCTTGCGGCCCGAAGGGGCCCGACTCGAAGGGGCGGCGGCAATGCTCGAGATCACCGATCTGGTCAAGGTCTATGGCACCGGCCAGCGTGCGCTGGCCGGCGTCGATCTGACCGTGGCCGAACCGCAGGTGGTCGCCGTCATCGGCTCGTCGGGCGCCGGCAAGAGCACGCTGATCCGCTGCATCAACCGGCTGGTCGAGCCGACCTCGGGACGGGTGATGCTGGACGGCACCGACATCACCGCGCTCAACCGCCGCCAGATGCGCGCGGCGCGGCGGCGCATGGGCATGATCTTCCAGGAATACAATCTGGTCGAACGGCTGACGGTGATGGAGAACGTGCTGTCGGGCCGGCTCGGCTATGTCGGCTTCTGGCAGGCCTACCGCCGGCGCTATCCCGCCGACGACGTACGGGCGGCGTACGAGGTTCTCCATCGGGTCGAACTCGACGGCTATGAGAACACCCGCGCCGATGCGCTGTCGGGCGGCCAGCGCCAGCGCGTCGGCATCGCCCGCGCATTGATGCAGCAGCCCGACCTTCTGCTGGTGGACGAGCCCACCGCCAGCCTCGACCCGCGCACCGGGCGTCAGATCATGCGGCTTCTGTGCGAGCTGGCGCACGAGCGCGGCACGCCGGCGCTGGTCAACATCCACGACGTGCAGCTGGCGCAGACCTACGCCGACCGCATCATCGGGCTCGGCGACGGCAGGGTGGTGTTCGACGGCAAGCCGGAAGCGCTGACCGAGGACGTGCTGACCGAGATCTACGGCGAGGAGGACTGGAGCACCACCATCCGCGATACCGGCGACGACGAGGACGGCGCGTCCGGCGGCGGCGGCGACGACATCAACCACGAGGCGGCGATCGGATGACGCACGGCGAGGTCTGGCGTCCGCCCAAGCTGATCCAGCGCCCGCTGTACCGCCACGGGCTGACCGTCCTGGTCATCGCCTATCTCGTCTGGTCGCTGGGCACCCTCGATATTGACTGGGGCCGCGTCATCCGGGGCTTTCCGCGCGCCGGCGATATCCTGGTCCGCATGTTCCCGCCCGATTTCGGCCGCTGGCAGCTTTTGATCCGCGGCGTTCTGGAGAGCGTGCAGATGGCGCTGGCGGCGAGCTTCTTCGGCATGCTGCTGGCCATCCCGCTCGGGCTGTGCGCGGCAAGCAACCTGGTGCCGAGGCCGGTCTACTTCGTGGCGCGGGCGATCCTGGCCCTGACCCGCACCTTCCACGAGGTCATCATCGCCATCTTTTTCGTCAAGATCTTCGGCTTCGGACCGCTGGCCGGGGTCCTGACGCTGATCGTCGCCAGCGTGAGCTTCATCGGCAAGATGCTGGCGGAAGATATCGAGAACATGAATATGGGCTCGGTGGAGGCGGTGCGCGCCACCGGCGCGAGCTTCCCCCGGCTTTTGGTCTATGCCATCACGCCGCAGATGCTGCCGCGCTAC